>JAZRFU010000040.1:0-4540 GCA_045643865.1 Eubacteriales bacterium | reverse complement strand
AATTCTGTCTATCGCGTCAAGCTCCTCGACGTTATCGACCACGAAATATCCGACGCGCTTGTCGATAGCGTAGGAAATGTCGAAATCGGTCTTGTTGTTACTGTGGAAATAGGCGCGTTCAAGCGGAAATCCCACCGCATCGGCGGTGTAGAGCTCGCCGGACGAAACGAGGTCTGTTCCAAGTCCCTCGTCCATAATTATGCGGTACATCTGCTTGAAGGACGCCGCCTTGCTGGCGTAAAGTGGCAGGGAATTCTCGCCGAACGCCTCGCGCATTGCCGTTTTGTACGTGCGGCAACGCTCTCTTATTCTGTCTTCGTCCATAAGATATAGTGGAGTGCCGTGCTTTTTTGCCAGCTTGACGGTGTCAACTCCGGCAAAGGTGAGGTGTCCCTCGTCGTTTACGGACAAATTCTTACAAATCATATTTTTCATATTTTAACCGTTTATCATACTGTACATATTGTAAAGTCCTGCGTCCTTGCCCACAATGAATGCCGCGGCGGCGATAGCGCCCTCTGCAAAGAGCGAGCGGCTGTGCGCCTCGTGCTTGAGTGTTATGGTCTGGGTATCCGTGCCGACTATGACCTCGTGCTCGCCCACGATATTGCCCATTCTGACTGCGTGGATACCGATTTCCTCGGGCATTCTTTTTGCCTGACCGTGTCTGCCAAAGGTAAAGAACGCGCTCTGTCTTATTTTTTGAATTTCACGTGCCAAAAGCAGAGCCGTGCCGCTGGGAGCGTCAAGCTTTCGGTTGTGGTGCTTTTCAATTATCTCAACGTCGGCATCGGGGAAGGTTTTTACTGCGGACTTTGCCAGCTCGCAAAGCAGAGCCACGCCAAGCGACATATTTGCCGAGTGGAACACGGGAATCTTCTTTGCGGCGTCGTTCATAAGCGCGTATTCACGCTCGTCGTGTCCGGTCGTTGCTATGACTACGGGCACGTTGTTTGCTACCGCATATTCAAGCATTGACGCAATCGCAGTGTGGTGCGAGAAATCAATAATGCAATCGGGAGCATCCGTAACGTCGCTCCACGAGGTATATACGGGAGCTTCGGGAATGCTTACAGGAACAATATCCACTCCCGCGAAAAGCGTTGCGCCGCGATAGCCCTCGACTACCATCTTTTTGACCTCGGCGCCCATACGTCCGCCGATACCGTTTATAAGAATTTTCATATCAGTTAAATTTCTCCTCAGATAAGGTTGAGGTCCTTCATAATTCGGACCATCTTTTCCTTGTGCTCGTCCTCCATCTCAGTGAGGGGCAGGCGCAAGCTGTTCTCACAAAATCCCATCTCTGCCATAGCTGCCTTAACGGGAATGGGATTGACCTCACAGAACAGAGCGTCAATAAAGGGGAGCAGCTCAAGCTGTGATTTACGGCTCTCTGCGATATTGCCCTCAAGGAAGTCGTGGCACATCTTGCTCGTTGCACGTGGCATGGGATTTGAAAGCACCGAGATAACGCCCTTACCGCCGAGTGCGAGAATGGGAACTATCTGGTCGTCGTTACCCGAATAAATGTCCATCTTATCGCCAACCGCGCGAGCGAGAGCGGCGATCTGCGAGATATTACCCGACGCTTCCTTGATAGCCACTATGTTGTCGTGCTCCGCAAGAGCTGCCGCGGTCGCGGGAAGAATGTTACAGCCCGTGCGCGAGGGTACGTTGTAGAGAATGACGGGCTTGGTAGATGCATCGGCAATAGCCGTAAAGCTCTTTATAAGTCCCTTTTGAGTTGCCTTGTTGTAGTAGGGAGTTACCACTAAAACGGCGTCCGCGCCGACCTCGCAAGCAAATTTAGTCATATCAATGGCATAGTCGGTATCGTTAGATCCGGTTCCCGCGATCACGGGAACTCTGCCGTCCACTACCTCTACCGCGAATTTGATAACCTCGCGATGCTCGTCGTCGGTAAGAGTGGACGCCTCGCCTGTGGTGCCACATACAACGAGCGCGTCGATGCCCTCGTCTATCTGCCAATTTATAAGGCGCTCAAAGCTCTCATAATCAACCTTGTTATTCTTGAAGGGGGTGATAATGGCAGTTGCCGCGCCGGTAAAAACAGTTTTTTTCATTTTCTTATCTCCAATCTGAAAATAATAAAGCAGAGAGCACAGCGCCCTCTGCCACAAATGACCTCAAAAATAAAAAACGCCGTAAAAACGGCTAACCTTTACTTTTGACAGTGCAAAAGCAACAGATAGCACTCCGCATTTCTGCGACAGCAGGACGGATATTCTCCGGCATGCCAGAACGACCTTTGCGCAAGGGAATACCCGAGATCATTCTTCGGCGCCCAATCCTTTCTCCGCCGCAACGCTACGCATGGCTTTTACACGGTGGATACTGATATTTTAGCGCACCTCTATCGTCTTTTTGTCAGTATAACACATTTTTTCACGCTTGTCAATATATTTCGCCCACATTTTACGGCTTTTTGCATGCGATTGGGGGCTTTTTTGAGTTAAAGAGCACAAAGAAAGCGCCAATGAGATAAGTTGTTTGATAAATGTGCCAAAATTTATAAAAATTATGAAAAATGTGTTGACTTTATCGTTTTAGCGTGATAAAATGATAAAGTAAAATCAAAATTCGCAAAATCCCGATTTTTATTAAATTGCCGATATGGCGAAGGAGAAGAAATGAAACAGAAAATTAACGAGCAGACCAAAGAGCTTATACGCGCGATAATGCTACTCCAGACGGAGCAGGAATACCTTGACTTTTTTGAGGATATATTCACCATCAAGGAGTTGCAGGATATGTCGCAGAGATTTTTGGTTGCCAAAATGCTCAACGACGGTGAAAAATATCAGAAGATAGAGGAAGAAACGGGTGCGTCCACCGCAACGATCAGCCGAGTAAACAAATGTCTGGTTTACGGAAGCGGCGGATATCAAAACGTGCTCGAGAAGCTTGAAGAATTGAAATAATCAGCGCAACAGGACAGGAGGGAACGGACAATGAACGTCACGGTTACGGAAAAATCGCAAAGAAACGGCGACACGGTCGCATACGGACTTGGCGAGCTTTACGCAAGATACGGATATTCGCAGTATAAAATGAGCAAATTCGAGGAATACGATCTGTACGTAAGAAATAAAAGCTTTTTGCTCTCTGACCACATGATAACGTTCACGGATACTGACGGCAAGCTTATGGCATTAAAGCCCGACGTTACCCTGTCCATAGTCAAGAACAGCAAGGAACGCGCCGAGGATGTCAGCAAGGTGTACTACAACGAAAATGTGTACCGAATACCCAGAGGCGCTCCCACGTTCAAGGAGATAATGCAGACGGGACTCGAATGTATCGGACAGCTTGACGCGTACAGTATTACCGAGGTGATATCCCTTGCGGCAAAATCGCTTGAATATATTTCCGAGGATTACGTGCTTGACGTGTCCGACCTTGGCATACTTTCACAGATACTTGAGGGCGCAGGACTTTCCGACGCCGAAAAGGAGCAGATGTTTGGGCTTATAGGCGAGAAAAACGTTCACGGCATCAAGGCAATGTGTAATAATTTGCAGATCGCACCCGACAAATGCGATAGTATCTGTCGCTTGGTGTCCGCGAAGGGAGACTGTGATGAGATTGCAGATATACTTGCAGATATGGCACAGAGCGACGAGTATGGGCTGTTTTTCTCGGTAATGCGTGTGCTCAAGGACAAATTTGGAGATAAAGTGAGAATAGATTTCTCGGTTGTCGGCGACATAAGATACTATAACGGAATAGTATTTAAGGGCTTTGTCAGCGGTCTGCCGCGTTCGATCCTTTCGGGCGGAAGATACGACCTGCTTATGCAGAAGATGGGTAAGAGAAGCGGAGCTATCGGATTTGCCGTGTATCTTGACGAGATAGATACTATGTGCGACATCTCGGATCAGTACGACGCGGACGTTTTCGTGCAGTATGACGACGGATGTGACGTAAATGAGATTTATGAGCTTGTCGAGGAGCTGATCAAGGACGGTAAGCGCGTGATGACGGGAAAAAGTGTTCCATCCTCGATAAGATACGGACGGCTTATAGCGGTGGATAAAGAAGAAGTTTAAGAGCGGAGGCGAGCTTGATATGTTGAATATAGCACTTCCCAAGGGGCGTCTTGGGGAAAAGGTGTACGGTATGTTTGCACGTGCGGGCTTTGAGTGTCCCTCGATAAATGAAGATAACCGCAAGCTCACGTTTGAGAACACCGAGCTTGGAATACGTTATTTCTGGGTAAAGCCCAGCGACGTTGCGATCTACGTTGAGCGCGGCGCGGCAGACATAGGAGTTGCGGGTAAGGATATATTGCTTGAATACAGACCCGAGGTCTACGAGCTTTTGGATCTCGGCGTGGGTAAATGTAAAATAGCGGTTGCCGCGCCCTGTGGCTTTCGCGATCCGCAAAGGAGAGCGTTGCGCGTTGCAACCAAATTCGTCAACGTAGCGCGTGAGTACTATGCCGCACAAGGCAGAGATATAGATATAATCCATCTTAACGGCTCTATTGAGCTAGCGCCCATACTCAATCTGTCCG
>JAZRFU010000039.1:0-2308 GCA_045643865.1 Eubacteriales bacterium | reverse complement strand
CGGCAGCTTACTCAAAAAGATGACCGTACACGGCAGAGTTATTATCGCGGTTATTACGTATGCGACGGGCTGGGCGCACTGTATGCCGAGCAGACCGTTGCCTTGCGTTTTTTCAAACAGATACGGCAAAAGATATATCATAGGGATAAAGGCAATGCCGTTTTGGAGCGCCGAGAGCAGTATCGCGGGGATTCTCTTGCCGATGCTCTGGAACATCATATTTCCAACGACCGTCGCGGGCAGCACCCACATAACCGCACAGAATATTTTAAGCGCATTCGTGCCTATTTCTGCAACCGCTATATCTCCCTCGGAGTTAAAGATGCCGATTATCTGCGGCGCAAGTCCGAAGCAGATAGCCGAAAGTCCTCCTATTAAGACAAGCCCGAAAAGCATAGTAAAATAGCTTCCCTTTTTGACTCGACTGTATTTTTTTGCGCCGTAATTGAACGCCGAGACGGGCTGGAAGCCCTGACCTATGCCAAGTCCGACACAGAATATGAATTGTACCGTCTTTGAAACGTAGCCCATCGCCGCGATAGCCGCGTCGCCAAACGCTCTTGCCTGAACGTTGAGCATTCCTGTGGATATACTGCTCAGTCCCTGACGGATAAGCGACGGAAGTCCCGTTGAAACTATGTCAAACGCAATCCTTCCATCAATAAATTTGCCCTTGAAGCTTATCTTGCTCTGCGTTTTTCCGACAAAGAACGGCACGGCAAGAATTATTAAGCTTATATATTGCGAAACGGCTGTTGCAAGTCCCGCGCCCGCAGTTCCCATATCAAGATGCATAATGAAGATATAGTCGAGGAAAATATTGAGAATTCCACCCGACGTAAGACCTATCATGGCAAAGGTCGCCTTGCCCTCGTAGCGAAGCACGTTATTGAACACGCAGGACGCCGTCATAGCAGGTCCCGCTATAAAAATATATTTCGCATAGTCCATCGCGTGCGGAAGAATGGTGTCTGTGCTACCGAGAAAGCGCATAAGCGGCTCAAGGAACACAAGACCGAGCGTCATTATCAAAAGTCCGCTGGCACTTGCCATCAAGAGCGATGCGCTTGTGAATTTGCCTGCCCTCTCCTCGTTTTTAGCACCGAGCAGTCGGCTTACGTGGCTTCCCGCACCGTGTCCAAACATAAATCCGAACGCCTGCAATATTGCCATTATACTGAACACTATACTCGTCGCTCCGCCCGCCGCGTTGGATAGCGTGCTTACGAAATAAGTGTCCGCCATATTGTATATGTTGGTTATGAGCATACTGATAGTAGTCGGTATGCCCAGCGTAATGATGAGCTTCCAGACAGGCGTTTGCGTCATTTTTATATACTGTTGCTCACTTTTATTCAATTTTGACGTTTCCATATCCAAAAGCTATCACCGCCCAATTTTTCTTTTTCTCTTAAAAATTTGTTATCTGTAAAGCTCCTCAAAGGTAACAATATTGCTCCACGCCATTTTGCCGTCGGCATCGGTTATCTCGGCTCTGACAAACCTTTCGCCCTCTGCCGCCGTATATTCCGCCTCAATTATTGCCTCTCCGAGCAGCTCGCGACCGCCATTCTCTCCGAGATCCGAGAAAAATTCCACTCTCGACGCAGGCGAACACATAAGCTTGACCTTGTCGGGTGCAACCTTGATCAAATGTATTTCGGGGCCTTGCGTGGCGTAAAATCTGCCGTTTTTGAGCGCTCTTACTATGCTTGACGTCTGCATATCCACGGATTCGACCATTATGGCCGTGCCGTCGCTCTCCTCGTCGTCGCAAACAACTCCACCGCTTGCCAAAACCACGGGAATCTTGCCAAGACGGGCAAGCCCGTCCACTCTTTCACCTGCATACGACTCGTCAAAGGTGGAGCGAGTAAAATCTGCTCCGTATATCTCCATTCCGTCAAGCTCCGACAGATTTATAAGCTCACTTGGCTCGTTTTCGTTCTGCTCAACGCGGGCAAGAAACGCAAATCCGTTAAAAAGATGTATTTTTTTGATAAGGTCCGCTGTTTTGGGCGTGCTTGTCCTCACCATATGCTCAAGCTCGGTGGAAATCTTGGGATCGGACGTCATTCCAACGGCGACAAGTGTATAATTTTCGCCCACGTTATATTCGCAGCCCGATATTACTTTAAGTCCGCCTATTTCGCTCTCACCCATATAATTCCACGTATCCGTGATAGCAACGGCATCAAAGCCCTTGCCGATAAATCTCTCGGCTCTCTCGGCTGCCGACAAATAGCCGTCGGATCGGTCTGTGTGCGCACGAATACACAGCTTTACTCTTGCTTTTCCAAGTAAATCT
>JAZRFU010000038.1:0-8261 GCA_045643865.1 Eubacteriales bacterium | reverse complement strand
TGTGGTCGAGCATAGGGCGGCCCTCGTCGGCCTCAAAAAACTCGCCGTTGGCGCTCTGCCCCTGTCTTTTTGCGTGATCGCGAAGCTGGGCAACTCCACGGGGAGAGGTTATAAGCTTTTTGTATATCTCGCAAAGCGTGGGAATGAGCTTGGAGCTATCGCGCGATTCGGTGATAACACCCACAAGCGCGGTATATGCGTCACTGAATCCTACATCGGGCATATTTCGGTTGGAGAACACCTCACAACGCTCAAAAAAGCGCTCCATCACCTCGCCCATTATCTTGTCGCGCAAGGGAGCAAGCTCTGCCTCGTCAGCAAGACGCATTGACGCAGGCAGACCTAATTTTTCAAAATTGAGACGCACCGGCTCGGCAAAAAACGAGTCGATAGTGCTTATGTGCGCGTTTCCTATCTTGATAAGCTGACCTTGTAGCAGCTCGTTGTCGGGGTGCTCCGCGATCGCCTCGGTGAGCGCTTTTGAGATCTTTGCCTTAAGCTCTCCTGCGGCAGCTCGCGTAAACGTAACTATAAGAAGACGGGATATATCCTGACCGTCCTCGATTATCGACTTTATAACGCGCTTGGTAAGAGTGTATGTCTTACCTGATCCCGCCGCCGCGCTGACAAGCAGAGTTTTGCCTCTGGCATCAACTGCGTTTTGCTGATCTTTGGTTAAAGCCACGGAAAATCCCCCCTTTCTTAAGTGCTTTTGTCTGCCACGGGACACGATGCCTTCAAGGTACAGTAGGCGCACGCGTTGCGTGACGGAGTTCTCGGTGCCTTGCCCGAGTACATATTTTGTGCCGTGTTAGACACTGCCTCTCGCAGCGAGGTATCTATTTCGGCGATCTGCTCGCGGCTGACTGCCGCGCGGCTTGAGGCGTAGAGCGAGCCGTCCTTTTTGAACTTGATACCCGCTAAAATGTCGGGATCCATGCTCTCGCTTGCCGCCTTGAGAATATCATTGTCGTTAAGTATAAATCCCGAGCGCACGGGCTTGACAACGCCGTCACTTTCCTCAGCAGAGAGGAAGAGCGCGGACGCGGGATATACGGGCTTTTGTCCGTTACCGAAAAAGCCCTCGTTTTCCTTGAGCGCGGCGGTGAAAAGGTACGCGGGAAGCTGAAGATCCTCGCCGTCCTTTATTTTATCTACGTTGTATTTGTGAGAGCCGGTCTTGTAGTCCACGACTCTGATGTATCTGCAATTTTCGTCCTCGTAGCAGTCGATTCGGTCTATAACGCCGCCCAAGCTTACCACGGGAGCACCGTCGGAACTGTCAACCGGGATCTCCATGGGCTTGAGTGCGCCGCTCTGTCCCTCGCGTATGCTCTGCTCGAATGCAACTATGCCGAATTTTGACGCGCCGAACTCATCAAGCACGCTCTTTACCATAACTATAGCCAGATCGCGTATGCGCGAGAAGCTATACATTATGGACGCAGGCAGAGGACAGCTTATGCCGTCTATATATTCGTCAAGCAGCTCGTTGACCGCCGTCACAAGCTCGCCGTCGTCGATTTTTTCAAGCGAGCCGTCCTCGCGGCGAAGCCGTTTGAGGATATGCTCTAAAACGTAGTGAATAATAGTACCCGAATCGGCATAGCTGACTGCCGCCTCCTTTTGCTCGCGGAGCTTGAGGATATATTCGCACCAATATCGGTACGGACAGCCCACAAAGGTGGAAATGCGCGATTTGGTAAGACGGAGCTTGTCGCCGAATATCATTCGCACGTAAAGAGGATCAATTTCCACTACGTCATCGGCACTCAGCGCATCTGCGTCGATCTGCTTTTCCGAAATGCCGACAGGCGAGTCGCCATTCATCATAATATCTGCAATATCTCTGACGCGTTCAAGGTCAAATTCACCGATTTTGATATACGGGAAAATGAATTTCACGCGATTCCAAGCAGATGACGGCTCCAGCGCTCTACCGGCAATGCTCTGACGGCAGGTGGAGAGATACAGCTTGTCCGAGGGCTTTGACATAGCTCGGTAAGCGTAGAAAAGCTCGTCGGAGGTTATGTTTATCTCACGCGAGGAAAGGGAAAGCCCAAGCTCGTCCATTATGCGCTTGTCGCTCTCGCCGAGTATGCCTCGGTCGGAGTAGTTGGCAGGGAATTCGCCCTCGCAAAGACCGATAAGTATTGCAACCTTGACGTTTTCCACGCGCAGAGTTGCCGCCGAGCCGACGGTTACGTAGTCGCTTAGTGCAGGCACAGATCCGATGTCGGTATTGCGTAGCATTATTTCTATCGCAGAGGAAAGCTCCTCTACGTTCATTTGCGTGCCCTTCATCACCGTGCATATGCGTGTGATGGCAGAAATGAGGAAGTCATATATACGCAAAAGCTCGCCCGCCTCCTTCAAATTTCCCGATGACAGAGAAAACTCTGCTACGTCGGAGAGATTTTGAGCGAGATTTATTTTATCAAGATACGTATAGAGCGCGCGACAACTAAGCTCCGCGTCGCCTCCTGCTATTGCAAGATCGCGCTTAAGCTCTGCAAGCGGTGGAATAACGGTACTGCGCACGCGATTTGCGGCAAGGAGAATCTCCTCTCCTCGAGGACTCTTGTCGATGGTGTATCCGTCGGGATTCATGCTCCAAACGTCCTCAAGAAATGTCTTTCCGTTTATACTCCACGTGTAACAGTAGTCCTCAAAGAGATCCGCATCGCGTCCGTCAATGCCGAGAAGTCCTGTTTTGAGCAGAGTCAGCACGTCGGACTGTGCAAATCCGTAGGATATGCAACGAAGCGCGGAAAGTACAAGACGTGCCACCGCGGTTGATGAGAGATCGGTGTTTTCCGAATAGAAGTAGGGAATATGGAGCTGCTCAAACACCGCGTCTATAATACCCTTTTTTGACTCGGGATCGCGCGTAATGAGCGCGATATCAGAATATTTCACACCGTTTTTATGCTCCTTCAAAATGTTGAGGGCGGCAAGCCAGATCTCCTCGTATTCATTGAAGCAGGTGTTCATTTCAATGCTTCCGCGCTCATTGTCGTCGATGATGGGCAGAATGCCCGACGTCAGCGAGAAATCCCACAAATGACGCTCAAGCGCGCAAAGCTCTTCTTTTTGTGTCCTGCGATTTTGTGTAAGCGTTACGTCACAATGCTCAATATGATTTTCGCCTACAAATCGGGTAAGCTTTTTGACTGTATCGGCAACGGTGTTTGTGTGAGGATAGTGCGCTCCGCGCTCGTAGGTAAAGGATACGAGCGATTGCTCGGCATCTCCTATGATCTCGCGCAAAACGGCGTATTGCTCGCCCGTAAAGCTGGTAAATGAATCTACATATACGTGACTACCCGCGAAAAAGTCGTGCTCGCGGAGCAGATCTGCAAGGCGGTAAAGTCGGTTTTCAAACGCCCTTGCGTCCTCGCCAAGACGCTCCGATATGTTTCGGCTAAAGTTAGCGTATATAAGGGAGAGGTCGTAGAGCTTGCCTGCAAGAGTGGGATCGGAGCAAAGCTCTCCCGCACGCTCGCATTGCTCTGCAGAGATAGAATTGGCGTGCAGCTCGTCTATCGCAGAGAGCATCATCGCGCCAAGCGCGCCGTCTGCCTTAACGCTTCCGTATTGCTTAAGCTGGCTTGAAACCTCTCGCAAGCTGTGCCACATTATAAGATTTCGCACACCTGTGCCCGTCGCTTCGTCAGTAAGGCCGCCGTATTGACCGAAAATCATCTGGCAAAGCCGCGAAAAGCTGACGACCTCAAGGTAAAGCGCGCTTGAGGGCGGCAGGTCGGCAAGCATACATTCACTGACGAATACCTGCTGCTCGGGAACGAGCAGATAGGTTTTTTTGCCAAGCGATACGCTATGCTTGATCCGGTCGATTATATATTCGGTTTTTCCGCTACCCGAGCGGCCAAACAGAAAAGTAAACATCAGTACACCTCGTTGAAATGTTTTTAGTTTATATCGGGATCTCTCTCCTCAAAAAGCTCAAGATTGCGCATAATGACCTTGCGTCCGCGCCACGAATACGCGCGCTTTGCAAACTCTCCGTCGCTCATATTGCTGACGGCTTGTGAGGTAAGATGCGGTGTAAGCTCCTCACGAAAGAACTCAATGGGGGTATATATAGAGCCGCGCTTGATTGCCGCCGCAGTGTGAGGACATACGTCCTGACATATATCGCAGCCCCACGCGCTGCCGTATTTGACTATATTTTCGCGCTCGGACCGTGTAAGCTCACCCTTTTTCTGCGTGAGAGCCGAAAGACATTGTCCTATCTCGCTCATAGGACACGCCGCCCGACATTTACCGCAGCCCTCGCAGTGCCTGATCCCGTACGTGTCGGATGTGGGAAGAGGATAGTCGGTGATTATCTCGGCTAAAAATACGTATGAGGAATATTTCTCGGTTATCAGCATACCGTTGTCGCCGATAACGCCCAGCCCCGCAAGCGCGGCGGCATCTCGTTCAAATATCGGAGAGCTGTCGGCAAATCCGCAGAACTTGTACGGAGCAAATTCTTTTGTAAGCTTTGGGATTATGTCGGAGAAAAGCTCGTCGCAAAATGCGTGATAATCGCGGCATGAGGCGTATCTCGATATATTCAGCGCATCAGCGTGAGTGTAGTAGGGAATTGCCATGATGATAACACCCAGCCGATCCGTATCAGCTTCCTCAAATGCGCTAAGCTTATAGGGGCGCGAGATCTGACATTTTTTCATTGGAACGTATCCGAAAAGCTCAATTTTATATCGCGCAAGCTCGCGCTTCAAAATCTCTGTCATTTATCTCCCCCCTAAAATGAATAATAGTGATATTATAATAATTATAGCAGATGAAACGCACTAAAACAAGCGTTTTTTGCAATAATTCAAGGTATTTTTATTTATTAGTCATTAAGTTGTCACAAAATGCGGATATAATTAACTGTGAACAATGGATATTTTTCCGCTATCATTTAAGATTGGGGAGGACAAGATGTATCATATATTGATCGTTGACGACGAGGCGAGAATACGCTCCATAATAAAAAAATACGCCGAATTTGAGGGACATACAGTCACAGAGGCAGGTGACGGTATGGAGGCGGTGCGTCTTTGCCGAAAGCAAAGCTTTGATATGATCATTATGGACATAATGATGCCCGAGCTTGACGGATTTTCCGCCTGCCGCGAGATCAGAAAGATCTCCGACACGCCAATTATTATGCTGTCGGCGCGCGGCGAGGAATACGATAAGATCAACGGATTTGAGATAGGCATTGACGACTACGTGGTCAAGCCCTTTTCAGCAAAGGAGCTCATGCTGCGCATAGACGCAATAATGAAGCGCGCGAGCAAAAAGGCGACGGCTGTTGCCGATACAAAAAAGCAAAACGTTATAGTTGAGCTTGACGGAGGCGGACTGCGCGCCGATATAACCGCGCGTATCGTTTACATAAACGGCGAGCGCGTTGAAATGTCACCTAAAGAATACGACCTGTTTTTCTATATGCTTGACAACCGAAACATCGCGCTTTCGCGTGAAAAGCTTATCAGCGAGGTGTGGGGCTACGATTTTTACGGAGATGCCCGCACGCTTGACACGCATATAAAGCTGCTCCGCAAAAGCTTGGGAGAATATAGCAGATATATAGTTACCCTGCGAGGAATGGGCTATCGCTTTGAGGAATCTGACTGAAAAACAAAACGGAGAATGGTATGATGAACAGAGCTGACGTCAACGCCGTAAAAATGACGGGCACAAGAAAAAGACGCGCTACGGGAATATCGTGGCGTCTTTTCGGCACGCTTGCGTTGTTCGTTCTTCTCAGCTTGTGTATAATATGGGCATTCCAGATAGGACTTCTGAATAACTTTTACGAGGAATCAAAGCTTGAGGAGTTTGCACAGACCGAGGAGGAGATATTTACGTTTATCGGAAACGAGGAAAGAATGGCAACCGTTGCCGAGCGACGCTCATCGGAAACCAATACGTGTATAAGAATTTTCAAGATAACTGACGGAGTGGCAAAGGAGATAGTCAGCTCGGACGTTGACATTAACTGTACTATACATCATACGCACGACAGGGGCTTGTCGCGTCTTTACGACAATGCGGTAAGTCACGACGGAGTGTATATCAAGAAGGCGGTAGATCCGCTCAATAAGGGAACCGCGCTCCGCACGCTTTACGTATCCGTTAAAACAACTATTTCGCAAGAAAAATACGTTATTATGATGGACTCGGAGCTTATTCCCTTGAATGCGACCGTCACGGCACTTCGCCGTCAGTTTATATGGATATCTTGCATAATGATAGCGGGTGCATTGATAGTTGCGCTTGCAATATCCAAAATAATATGCGTTCCCCTGCAGAAGATGAGCCGCTCGGCAAGACGGCTTGCAAGGGGAGATTATAAGGCGGAGTTTACGGTGGGCGGATATAAGGAGGCAGAGGAGCTGGCAGATGCGCTCAGCTTTGCGGCGTCCGAGCTTGCCAAAAACGAGGACTTTCAGCACGAGCTTATCGCAAACATATCGCACGATCTTCGCACACCCTTGACTATGATAAAGGGATATGGCGAGGTAATGCGCGATATCCCCGATGAGAACACTCCCGAAAACGTTCAGGTCATAATCGATGAGACCGAGCGACTTACGGAGCTTGTCAACGATATGCTCGACCTATCGAAGATACGCGCAGGCACAAGAAAGCCCGAGCTTGAAAACTTCAACCTCACCGAAACCGTTCGCGCGGTATTGAAGCGCTACGAAAAGCTGACGGAAAGAGATAATTACACTATATCCTTTGACGCGCAGGAGGACATTTACGTCACCGCGGACAGAACGATGATTTTGCAGGTCATCTACAACCTTATAAACAACGCGCTAAACTATACGGGTGAGGACAAGAGAGTCAGCATCGTGCAGTCGGTGTGGGACGACAATAAGGTGCGCATATCGGTCATGGACACGGGCGAGGGAATTGCGGATGAGGATATTCCTCATATCTGGGATAGATATTACAAGGTGGATAAGGTGCATAAGAGAGCCAAGATAGGTATGGGAATTGGACTATCCATAGTAAAAGGAATTCTGGAGGCGCACGAGTGCGCATACGGTGTTGAGAGCCGCGTGAACGTCGGATCTAACTTCTGGTTTGAGATGGAAACGTTCAGCAACGTGTCAGAGAATGAAATAAGCTGATAATGCCTCCCAAATGCCTAAAACGACGAAAAAATTGATATTTTTTGAAATATCCCTTGCATTTTCGGCAAAAATGTATTAAAATCATATAGTAATGATTCTGCCCGAGATATTCTCGGGCAGAACATATTAGATTTTAAGGAACGGAGATGAAACGTGATGGGGCGTAGAGATATTGTTGAAAAAATAATGACGTGTCCCGTGTGTCGCGCTGATATTTCCGTAACCTGTGACGGACGTAGCGCATTTTGCCTTGGAGCGCGACGTCATTGCTTTGATTTTGCCAAGGAGGGATACTTAAGTATTCCTGGCAACAGCGGCGGTGACTCCAAGGAGGCAGTACGGGCGCGTACGGGATTTTTGTCGCGCGGCTATTATGACGAGGCGGCAAGATTTGTGTGTCGGACGGTAGAGCAGTATATACCCGATAGCTCCGTTATTATCGATGCGGGCTGCGGCGAGGGTTATTACACCGAGCAGCTTGCAAATGCCTCTCAAATGACGCTTGGCGTTGACCTTTCAAAGTTCGCAGTTCTTGCCGCGTCAAAGCGCGCAGGACAGAGAGGAATAGATAACGTGCTGTATGCTACCGCAAGCGTGTTTTCGCTTCCCGTAAAGGACGCCTGCGCAGATGCGGTTGTCAATATCTTTGCTCCGTGCGCCGAGGACGAGTATGCGCGAGTATTAAAGGACGGCGGCTATCTTTTCGTGGTCGGAGCAGGCAAGGATCACCTGATGGGACTCAAGCGCGTGCTTTACGACGACGTGTATGAAAACGGCGAGAGGGCAGATCTACCCGAAAAGATGCAGCTTGTCGGACGAGTCAGCCGAAAGTATGTGGCGGATATAAACGGGGAGGCCGATATTGCGGCTCTGTTTTCAATGACGCCTTATTATTGGCGCACATCGCCGTCGGATAAGGATAAGCTTCTTATGCTTGATACCCTCAAAACAGAGATAGAATTTGAAATAAACATATACAAAAAATAAGGACGGACTCACTTGATGAAATTTTCACTTTGTATTCCCATGTATAACGAAGCATCGATAATATGCGACACCGCGCGCACGCTTTCGGACTATATGGCAGCAAAT
>JAZRFU010000037.1:0-2435 GCA_045643865.1 Eubacteriales bacterium | reverse complement strand
CAGCACTATCTCTGCTCCATATGCCGACATAAGCAGCTGTCGCTCACGCGACATATTGTCGGGCATAACTATAATAACCTTGTATCCGCGAGAGGCGCATATAGCCGCAAGTCCTATTCCCGTATTTCCCGACGTTGCCTCAATGACCGTACCGCCCGTAGTGAGCTTCCCACTCTTTTCCGCTTCGTCTATGATGCTTTTTGCAGCTCTATCCTTGGTCGATCCGGCAGGATTGAAAAGCTCCAGCTTGGCAAATATGTTCGAATCAATCCCGTGCTTGCGCTTGAAATTTGCAAGCTCCAGCATGGGCGTGTGACCTATAAGAGCATCAAAAGATCTGTATATTGCCATATTTGCCTCCCTCAAAATACATATATACGACAATTATATCATTCGCCGCGCGTTTTGTCAACAAATTAATTCGACACACATCTTGATTATTGCAAAATATTGATGTATAATATAGGTATAAACATGTTTACATTTATATTTATCGAAAGGATAATTTTATGATAACTTACGAGCAGGTAAAAAACGATCCCGTCATCAGAACCTACGTTTCCGAGGCAGATGCATCTCTTGCCGCGCTTGGATACACGGAGCATAGCTTTGCCCACGTAACAAGAGTTGCTACAATAGCAGGACACGTGCTGACCGAGCTGGGTTATCCCGAAAGAACGGTCGAGCTTGCCAAAATCGCGGGATTTTTGCACGACATAGGCAATCTTGTCAACAGAGTTGATCACAGCCAAAGCGGCGCGATCATCGCCTTTCGTATTCTCGATAATATGGGTATGGATCCGCTTGAGATAGCCACGGTAGTTTCGGCTATCGGAAATCACGACGAGGGCACGGGCGTTCCCGTAAGCGCGGTTGCCGCAGCACTGATACTTGCCGACAAGAGTGACGTTCGTCGCTCGCGCGTAAGAGATAAAAAGCTCATTCACCGCGACGATATTCACGACAACGTAAACTATTCCGTCACCAAGTCGGAGCTTGTTATAAGTGAGGATAAAACGTCTATAACGCTAAAGCTTGACATTGATCCCGAGTTCAGTACGGTAATGGACTACTTTGAAATATTCTTAAAGCGTATGACTATGTGTAAAAAGGCGGCGCAAAAGCTAAATATGTGCTTCAAGCTCAACGTAAACGGTCAGTCGTTGCTTTGATAGGGAGAAAATTTATGAAGCTGACACAAATTTTACAAAAGAATACTCCGTCGCTGTCCTTTGAGGTGTTCCCTCCCAAAACCACTACGGCATTTGATTCCGTAAGGACGGCAACGGAACAGATCGCAGCTCTCCGTCCCTCATTTATGAGCGTTACATACGGCGCGGGCGGCGGAACGAGCCAATATACGCTCGATATAGCAAAAAACATTGATAAGACCTACGGCGTTCCCACTCTCGCGCATCTCACCTGTGTTTCCTCAACGCGCAAGACCGTTCGCGATATGATAGACGCGATACGCGATGCCAAAATTGAGAACGTAATGGCTTTGCGCGGTGATATTCCTGCCGATATGCAAAACGCTGACCGCTCACAGTGGGCGTATCACCACGCTATTGATCTTGTAACGGAAATACGTGAATCAGCTCCCGAGCTTTGCATCGGTGGCGCTTGCTATCCCGAAATTCATCCGGAAAGCCCTGACAGTGAGCATGACATCAAATACTTAAAGGAAAAGGTAGATGCGGGTTGTGATTTTCTGACCACGCAGATGTTCTTCGACAACAATCTTTTGTATAGCTTTCTGTACAAGATAAGAGAGGCGGGTATTACAGTTCCCGTTATCCCAGGAATTATGCCGATAACAAATGCAAATCAAATAGAGCGCGCGATAAAGCTCTCGGGCTCGTTCGTGCCCCAGCGCTTCAAATGTCTGGTTGACAAGTTCGGCTCAGATCCCGAGGCAATGAAGCAGGCAGGTATTGCCTACGCGACCGACCAGATAATCGATCTGTACGCCAACGGCATCACTAACGTGCACGTTTATTCCATGAACAAGCCCGACATTGCCGCAAAAATTCAGAGCAATCTATCCTCAATTATCGGAAAATGATGAACGGAACTGTAATAAAGAAAATATACTCTGCTCCCGACGTGTCACGGCGCGATATACTTCGTTATATGGGCTGTCGCGGCTCTGGCGAGGAATTTGATGCGCTCATTGACGAGGGTCTTGCGCTGTCATTCGACAAAGCGAGATACGAGGTGTGCTTTTCGCGTTTTCCAATAACGGTGAGCGACGGCGAGGTCGATCTCGGATTTGCACGTGTCGAAAGCCGTGATCTTGCAAAAAATCTCGACGGGTGCGATAGTGCGGTTGTATTTGCGGCTACGGTTGGACTTGAATTTGACCGTCTTATAGCAAAATACGGCAGAACGTCTCCCTCCTTGGCGCTTTGTATTCAGGCAATAGGCGCGGAGCG
>JAZRFU010000036.1:0-4901 GCA_045643865.1 Eubacteriales bacterium | reverse complement strand
AACCGCGCGAGAGCAGCCCTCGTCCATGGTAAATCTCTGTCTTGTCCAGTCGCACGATGCGCCGAGCTTTTTGAGCTGACCTGTAATTCTCGCCTCATAGGTATCCTTCCAGCCCCAAACGCGCTCAAGGAATTTCTCACGGCCGAGGTCGTATCTGGTGAGCCCTTCGTCAACGCGAAGGCGCTCCTCAACCTTTATCTGCGTAGCAATTCCCGCGTGGTCTGTACCGGGGACCCAGAGCGTGTTGAAGCCCTGCATTCTCTTGTAGCGAACGAGAATGTCCTGCAGAGTTTCATCAAGCGCGTGACCCATGTGCAGCTGACCCGTGACGTTGGGAGGGGGAATAACTATTGAAAAGCTGGGATTTTCGTTGTTCGGATCAGGCGTAAAATAGCCCTTTTCGCACCAATTTTCATATATTCTGTCCTCAAACTCGGAGGGCGAATACGTTTTTGGCAATTCGTTGTAGGAGTTCATATTTATTGTCCTTTCTTTTATTTACACCGTAATTAAAAACAAAAAAGCCCCGATATGCATAGCATATCAGGACGCATAAGCGCGGTACCACCCGACTTATATTCCTCGCACGCGGCAGGGAATATCACTCAAAGCTATAACGGAGCTACCGTCGCGGACTACTCTTTTTGATTTCACCCGCACCGCTCGCAAGCTACCTTCAATACCGCCCTTTACGGACTTACACCAACCGTCCGCTCTCTGCAAAAAGCACGCGTATCTACTCCTCTTGGTCACAGCGTTTACATATTACAAGATATTCTAACATGATTTCAAATTTTTGTCAACAGGTTTTTGAAATTTGCACCCTATATAATACCACGATATCGTTTCTGCAATCTTCTGAAAATTATTTATTGTTTATTTTGTCCTCAATCGTAATACACGATGATGTGAGCATTTTTTGTATTCTGCCGCAGAGATTGCGGTAGGTTTTGAAGGTTGGCTCGTCAATAACCTTTGTGTTATGGAGCAATTTTAGCCAACTTTCAGTTTCGACGCACTCTTTTCGTGCAATCTTAAATTTAGAAAGCATATCCGCAAGACTTTGAGGATACTGTGCTTCTGTGATGTTAGCAAATACACTTGATGAAGATTTGCGAAGCTGAAAAACGGTGTTTGCGTTGCCATTTATAGACTTACAGAGCAATTCGCATTTTGTTGCAAGTTCTTCAGAATATTCGAGCAACAGATTTTTACCCATAATTTGCTCCTTTCGCATCCTTCGCATCCCAATCACGCCGCAGGCGTGTATGAAATCCGCAACTTGTTGCGGTATGTAATTGCGACTAAGTCGCATATGTAATCACGGCAACGCCGTGTATGTTATCAATCCGAAGTATTCGGGGGGATACACGCTTGCGCGTGATGCCATACTGCACGGGGTGCAGATTACATACACGCCCGAGGGCGTGATTACATACCAATCCTTCGGATTGGATAAAAAATTAAGCAACCCATTCGGGTTGCTTAATTTTTTTGGAGCTGGTAATCAGAATCGAACTGATGACCTCGTCATTACCAATGACGTGCTCTACCGACTGAGCCATACCAGCAAGCCGTCGTATCTTGACGACTTGTATATTATACCAAACAAAAATGGCTTTGTCAAGAGCTTTTTTTAATTTTTTTATTCTTTTTTATCGGGTATTTTTTGCCGCAGTGATTTTTTATTATCATCGGAGCTATCGACAAGACAAAAAAGCCCGCACATACCCATGCCGCGCCGCAAAAAGCCCCGTCGCCGCGTAACAAAAATACGTCCTCAAACCCCGTATTTCCGTTCAACCGAGAAAGGAGCAGAGCTACCGCCACCATCGCCGCGCAAATGATGCTTTGAGCCGCCTTTGCAATAAAATACGGCTTGAACGATACCCCTCGCCCCGCGCACATGGACATTATCTGGCAGTGTACGCTGATTCCGGACCACCCCACGACTGCCGCGCAGCCCACGGCGGCAAGCAGAGGATCGTCAAGTCCCGCCATAGCGCCCACTCCGCCCGAAATTTCAAGCAAGCCGAAAATGAACGCAGATGCCGTCTGTGATATTCCCAAATTTGTTAAAAAATGCCCCACACAGCCCACCAACGCCGAAAAAAACGCAACGTAGGCACAAACCGTTAGCATTGACGTTGCTGACGAGGATATAGCACGCGTAAACACCTCAACCCCTACCTCATTTGCAGTCGGAGCTATTGAGCGCGACCTTTCCGGAATTTTTTCGTGCTTGCGAAAAAAGAAACGGCCTATAAATCCTACGATGAGCGCGGACAGTATCACGCAAGCGTATATAAGCACCCCAAGCCGACTGTCTCCAAGCAGAGAAACGCCTACTGCGCTTATCACAAAAGCCGAGCCGGGATTATTACAAAAGGTCATAAGTCGGGTAAATTCACTCGTGGAAATCTCACCTCTGTCGTACATGAGCGCGGCAGAGCGCGCGCCGATGGGAAAGCCGCAGAGCGCGCCGAGCAAAAACACGCAAGCTCCCGCTTCGCTGACGCCGAACAGATTTTTCATGGGCTTTGAAAGCGGTGATGAAACGGTAAAGCCCACACCGCTCGCCACCAAAAGCTCAGATATTACCGCAAAGGGGAAAAGAGAGGGAACGACTACGCGCGCGCATAGTGAGAGCCCTTTTTTCATATACTCTATTGCGACGTCGGATGAGATGAGCACAACGGCAAAAGCGGCAAGGAATATAACGCCGAATACGGCGCGTTTTTTATTTTTTATTGCCTGACCCCTACGTACCGCGCACGGTTTTTGGGGGGCAATTGACGAAATTATCCTCATAATAATCTCCATTCCGGCGTATTCAGTAATTTATATTTGTTTTGAGGTGAGGTTATGAGTAAAGAGCTCAAAAAAAGCTTGCGTCACGGGCGGCTCTTTGAATATCTTTCGGTCAAGGCGGAGCTGCCGTCGGATGCGCTACAGGGCGAGTTCCGACTTGAGCTTATGGGCAGAAATCTGCTTTTCGTTATGGGATGCCGTCGCATACTTGAATATTCCCCCTGTCGCATAACGCTTGCGGTCAAGGGCTTTAACGTTGAGGTGGTGGGAGAGCGGCTGATATGCTCGTCGTACCACGATGGCACGGTGGGCGTAGAGGGCAGAATAGACGGCGTAAAATGCGACGGCGAGGTGGCACAATGAACGTATCCTACTTTTTTTGCGGAAGTGTAACGGTGTTTTCGGATTATGACCACGTCGCATCTGTGCTGAATCTGTGCATGTACTACCGTATTCCTTACACGGATTTCACCACGCGACAGGACGGCGTTACTCTACGCATGCGATTTGCCGCTTTCAAAAAATTCAAGCGCGAGGCAGATGCGCGGGGAATAGCGTACAAAATAGAGAAAAAGCGGGGCATACCCGCCGTGCTGGAGCGATACCGCCGCCGTTACGGAATAGCAGTAGGAGCCGTTCTTGCCGTAGCGCTCATTGCTCTGTCGCATATGTTCGTGTGGGACGTTGAGGTGACGGGAAACAGCTCTATGACCTCGTCCGAGGTGCGTGAGATGCTGAGGGAATACGGCTTTGGTGTGGGGAGCTACATTGCGGGCGCAAACACTGACCGAATAGAAAACAAAATACTGATGAGCACCGATAAAATATCGTGGATATCCATAAATATCGTGGGAACGGTCGCCGAGGTGCAGATAAGGGAGATACAGGCAGCCGCGCCAAAGGATACGGCAACTAAGCCCGCAAATCTTGTAGCCGCCAAGTCGGGAGTGGTAGAGGAGGTGCGGATATATCGCGGAAACGTCGTAGTGGGAGCAGGGAAATATGTGGAGAAGGGCGACCTGCTCGTCAGTGGACTTTTTGACAGTGAGCGCGTGGGATTCCGCTATACTCGCGCCGCAGGGGAGGTCATGGCGAGAACGACGACGGAATATTACGTGAAAATTCCCTACGAATATGAGGAAAAACGGTACACGGGCGAGGAATATTGCAACAAATATTTAACTTTTTTTGACTATTCGATTAACATTTCAAAAAAGAGTGGAAAAGAGGGCGCACTTTATGATAAAATATACATAATGGAGAATTATAGCTTTCCCGACGGAACACCGACTCCGTTTGCGCTTGTGACGGAAAAATATCTTGAATACGAAACAGTGCAAGCTACCCGTACTCCCAAGCAAGCCGAGGAGCTGGCATATTTTGAGCTTGCCCAAAAGCTGAACGATGCGGCAGACGATTGCGTTATAGTAAAAAAGACAGTCACACCTATGCAAATGAAGGACGGCTTTGCCCTCTATTGTACCGTGGTAGCCATAGAGAATATTGCGAGAGTATCGGAGTTTGACGTGGATTTTACGGAATAAAAAACAAAGGGAAGCTTTGAAAGGAAATTTACCTTATGAGCAGTAAAGTAATAAAGGTCGATAGCAACGAAACAGTTGCCGCTATATTTGGCAGCTGTGATGCTAACGCAGAGATAATAGAAAAGAAATTTTCGGTCGCACTCCACAACCGACTCGCTGACGATGGAAGTGAATCTATAATTGTGTCGGGAGATGACGACGAGTGTGTAGCTCTTGCCGCGCAGGCGGTGAGATACCTTGCCAAAATGGCGAGATACAGCGGTGACGTTACCGACCAGACGGTCATATACGTCTGTGATACGGTCATATCGGGCAAGGCGGACGAATTGACCGACCTCGGCGACGACTGTATATGCGTCACAATGAAGGGCAAGCCGATAAAGGCGAAAACTGTCGGACAAAAGCGATACGTAAACGCTATAAAGAAAAATACCGTCGTTCTTGGCGTAGGCCCTGCGGGAACGGGTAAGACCTTCCTCGCCGTAGCCATGGCGGTCAAGGCACTCCGCGATAAGCAGGTGTCGCGTATAATCCTTACGCGCCCCG
>JAZRFU010000035.1:0-3591 GCA_045643865.1 Eubacteriales bacterium | reverse complement strand
GAAGGTGGCGCGAAGCGACGGATGAGTAGAAGATTAGCGTCTTTTACCGTCTATATTGGTGTAAAAGCGGCGTTTATCTTGCTCACGCGTGTTTAACGATAGACACGGTGGCGTGTTCTACTCGATCCCCAAACTCCGCTTGGCTCCGCACTCAAGCTTGCTTTCGCAAGCTCGACACATTCGTGGTCCCCCTTCCCTCACAAGGGGAGGCAGATTGTGCCATGACGTACATCTTAACTTCCCGATAAATCAAAATTTGAAAAGCTTCACCATAACAAAACAAAAACCACCGCGAACGTCGCGTTCGCGGTGGGGAGATATTATAATTGATTTTCACGGGCGAAAAATTATTCCCACTCGAAAATGCATATTTAATATCGGCTATTTCGAGTGTGTTTTCGTGTTAAGTTTTTATATGTATTATTTCTATTCCACCCATTCAACCGTCAAAGTGTTGTCAGATAATTTTGTTAATGTGCAAAAAGTGGCTTGGAATAAGGCTTCCAAGCCACTTAAAAACCTTATTTGCTTTTCAATGTAGTAACGCTTGAAACAAGCATACGGCGAAGCTCTATACAGTCCTTTTGAAAACATCTGAATTCCATTTCATTTATGCTCTCCGTTTCATATAAGAGTTCAAGCCAATATTCGCTCTCGTTACATTCTTTGAGAGCTATTTCAAATTTCGAGATGAAATCCTTGGTTCCTTGTGCATATTGTGCCTCGTGAACATTTGCACCAACGGAGGTGCCGCAACGCAAAAGTTGATTGATTAGAGCGCCTTCAACGCCGTCCTGTTTCATCTTTCTACAAAGAAACACGATGCTTTTTGCGAATTCCTTGGATTTTGTCCTTAATACACTGTCTGCCATAACAAGCTCCTTGCTTTCAGTGATTAGTTTAGAGTTATAAATTTGGCTTTGCCAAATGTTATGAGCTTGCTTCGCAAGCGTTATGATATGATTGCCTTGTTACTTCAAACTGCGCCGTAGGTGCATCATAACTACGCGAAGCGTATCATAACTCATAACTTGCCGCAGGCAATCTTAGTTGAGTTTTGCGCAGCAAAACTCTCTCCCATTCTATCGTTCCAACCGGCTTCGGAGTTAAATCATAGAGCACTCTGTTAATGCCCTCGACCTCGCTTGTGATGCGATTGGTTATTTTGTGCAGCACGGGGAGTCCCAAAACAACACTCACCAATAGCATCCGCCTTCCACTTTTTTGGCGGCGTGGGGGATTTCTGTTTCCATGGGCCTTACCCAATGCTCATTGTATAACCGTTTACCTAGATTATTATCCCACCGATTGCCTTTGATTCCAAACATTAATTGGGTTGCTCCGCCCAAATGAATTGCTATTTTTCCGGCGTTCTTGATTTTGGAGGCGAGGGGCATTCCGTAAGCGCCACATCCTATGATAGCTACATCGAAGTCTTGCTCCATTGCACGCTCAAACATATAATCGAGAGCTTGTTCCCACGTTTCAAACCGGTCGTCCCGTTCGCCTGCAATCGTTTGTACTGCGGGCACGACTCTCAATTCGAATTCCGGCAGCATTTCAGGATTTTCAAATAATAACTCGCGTTTTTGGTATTGCTGTTCGATCGACTGAGCAAAGGGATGAACAACTAATACTTTTTTTCCCTTCAAAGCGGACGACCAAGGGGTATCGCTGTAATACGGTTCTAGCGAACCAAGTTTTGTTATGGCCAGGTCTTTTGGGCAAATCTCTTTAACGAGAAGATCTTGCATAAAAGATGGCCACCATCCCAGCAAATCCACATTAGAAGCGGCATCTAAACAAATTTCGCTGAATCGCAGTGCCATTTCCTCTCCGTAGGGGAAAACGCCTGCATTCAGGTGAATTTGGTTTAAAATTTTATCGTGAAAATGTCGTATTCCGCCCGTTTGAATGCCGATTCCTTCGGCAGTGCACCACGCTTCGTTTGATCCAAAACGTGCAATCATTGCGGGCTTGCCGCTTAAAATTATTTGCTTAATAAGAGTTTGCGTTTCATCCAAATTGAGCAATTTTTGCTCAATTAATTTTGGGGTAAATGAAATTCTTTTATGAAAAACTTTGGAACTAATTCGTTGGAACTGCAACTGCACGGTTGCAGTTATGTAATATTTTTGCCATGTTGTTTTAGAAATCATATTAAACCTCCAAAAAAGATGCTTCTTTGAATAATCCTGATTGTAAGCACACAAAGAGATTACACGAGGAAATGTCACGCCTCGTGGCTTGTCGGAATAAATTATTCCCACTCAATTGTTCCAACCGGCTTCGGAGTTAAATCATAGAGCACTCTGTTAATGCCCTCGACCTCGCTTGTGATGCGGTTGGTTATTTTGTGTAGCACGGGGTAGGGGATCTCCTCGACGGTTGCGCTCATCGCGTCCGTCGTATTGACCGCGCGGATTATCGCGGGCCAGCCCTCGTATCTCTTGCCGTCCTTTACGCCGACGCTCTTGACGTCGGGAATGGCGATAAAGTACTGCCAAACGGTTTCTGCAAGACCGCAATTATCAAATTCCTCGCGCAAAATCGCATCTGCCTCGCGGAGCGCGTGCAGACGGTCGCGCGTGATCGCGCCAAGGCAACGGACACCAAGTCCGGGACCGGGGAACGGCTGGCGATATACCATACCGTGAGGAAGTCCGAGCGCCTCGCCGACAACTCTGACCTCGTCCTTATAAAGCAGGCGGACGGGCTCAACCAGCTCAAACTGCATATCCTCGGGAAGACCGCCCACGTTGTGGTGCGCCTTTACTCCGTCGGACTCTATAATATCGGGATAGATAGTTCCTTGTGCCAGGAAAGAAATGCCTTCAAGCTTTCTTGCTTCCTCGTCAAATATTTTGATAAACTCCGCGCCGATTATCTTTCTTTTCTGCTCGGGCGCAGATACGCCGTCCAGCAATTCGAGGTAGCGGTCGGTCGCGTCGATATAGATAAGGTTTGCGTCAAGCTCTTTTCCGAAGACCTCGATGACCTGCTCACTCTCGCCTTTTCTCATAAGTCCGTGGTTTACGTGGACGCAGACGAGCTGTTTGCCTATCGCCTTTATCAGCAGCGCGGCAACGACGGACGAATCCACGCCGCCCGACAGGGCAAGCAGTACCTTTTTGTCGCCGACCTGCGCGCGAACAGCAGCGACCTGCTCCTCAATAAACGCGTTTGCAAGCTCGACGGTATTTATTCTTTTCATTGACTCAGGACGTACGTTTTCTAACATATCTTTTCTCCGATCTTTGCGGTGTGTGGGGTGGACAACTATCTTAGAATATTTGTTAATCAGTTTGTGTAATTATCAAAGTAGCCCTGAACGAGCACTACGGGCGTACCCTTATCTCCCGATCCGCTTGTCAGGTCGCAAAGCGAGCCGATAAGGTCGGTGAGCTGACGGGGAGTTGTACCCTGCGACGCCATATTGCCCACGAGGTTTTCACCCTTGGACTTAATGGATGCCGAGATCGCCTCGCGTAGCGCCTCGCCCGACAGATCCTTGAAGTCGTTGTCTGCCAGATATTTGAGTTTAAGCTCGTTGGGCGTACCGATAAGTCCGTCCGTGTAAGCGGGAGAAAC
>JAZRFU010000034.1:0-11711 GCA_045643865.1 Eubacteriales bacterium | reverse complement strand
AACGTACCCATCTTACAGTCAATATCCTCTGCCGATATTCCAAGCGGTTTTGTGGAAAGGAAAAGTCCGTAAACCGACGGATCGTTCATGGGAACGTCCATAACGCTCTTACCCGAATACTTTTCAAGATACTTGTACTTGGTAGGAATATCGTGACCAAGCTCGTCAAGCTTGAGCAACGTATCGTGCAGATATTCAAATGTGAAATGCGTCGTAACTATATTTGACGTAGGGTCATCCGCAGGATGCTGAACGGGACAGAAGTCGTATATCTCATATTCCTTGGGAACAACGACAATTCCTCCGGGGTGCTGACCCGTAGAGCGCTTTACTCCCACGCAGTTTGAAACCATACGGTTTATCTCCGCGCGAGGCAAGCTTATTCCTTTTTCCTCAAGGTATTTCACCACGTATCCGTATGCGGTTTTATCGGCAAGAGTACCGACCGTTCCCGCGCGGAACACGTTCTCCGCACCGAACAGATCCTCGGTGTATTTATGTACCTTTCCCTGCACCTCACCCGAAAAGTTAAGGTCTATATCGGGGGATTTATCTCCGTGGAATCCAAGGAAGGTTTCAAAGGGTATGTGATGTCCGTCGGCATTCAGCTTTGTGCCGCAGACGGGACAATTTTTATCGGGAAGGTCAAATCCCGAACCCACTCCGTCGGGATTGGAGAAATCGTTATACTGACAGTTAGGACACCAATAGTGCGGCGGCAGAGGATTTACCTCAGAAATTCCCGCCATTGATGCTACGAACGACGATCCAACAGATCCGCGCGAGCCAACAAGGTAGCCCTGACTCTCGCTGTACCAAACCAGCTTCTGCGCTATCATATAAAGCACGGCAAATCCATTTTTTATAATACTTGTAAGCTCCTTGTCAAGACGCGTCGCAACTATTTCGGGCAACGGATCACCGTACATGGACTTTGCTCTCTCGTAGCATATTCTGGTCAGATCCTCCTCCGCGCCCTCCATTGCGGGCGTAAACGTGCCCTTGGGGAACGGACGAATGTCGTTCTCGATCATATCGTTAATGAGATTGGTATTAGTTACTACGACCTCGTATGCCTTCTCTTCTCCAAGATATGCAAATTCTTCAAGCATCTCTTCGGTAGTGCGGTAGTAGATGTGAGAATCTCTGTCGTAGTCCTTATATTTTTGACCCGCGAGCAATATCTTGCGATAAAGCTCGTCCTCATCATTCAAAAAATGAGCGTCGCAAGTTGCAACTACGGGCTTGTTGTACTTTTCACCGAGAGCCACTATTTTGCGATTAAAATTACGAAGATCCTCGTCGTCCTTCGCCTTTTCCTCCGCTATTAAGAAACGGTTATTGGATATGGGCTGTATTTCAAGGTAATCGTAGAAATTTACGATCTCCTCTATCTCTGCCTCGGGCTTGTTTTCAAGTATTGCCGTAAACAGCTCGCCCGCCTCACACGCCGAGCCGATTATAAGTCCCTCGCGATGCTGCTCAAGCTCCGTTTTGGGTATTCTTGGGTGACGCTTGTAATATTTCAAAAATCCGTATGAAATAAGCTTATAGAGATTTTTAAGTCCTATTTTATTCTTTACGAGAATGATCTGATGATAGGGCTTAAGATTGAGCGGGTTGGAATTTACGCTCATATCGCGCTTGAGCTGTTCAAAGCTCTTTACGTCGCGCTCCTTCATAACCGCGATCATCTTCATATATATCAAGGCAAGAATGTATGCATCGTCGCACGCTCTGTGGTGGTTAAAATCGCCAAGCTGATAGTATTCGGCAAGCGAATCAAGCTTATGCTTTTTAAGATCGGGATTCAAGAATCTTGACAATGCAACAGTATCAAGATACGGATTTCCAAATTCCATTCCGCATTCTTTTGCCGCATATCTGATAAATCCTGTATCAAAGTTGGCATTGTGCGCTACGAGTAATATGTCATGTCCGCCCACAAACTCGAAAAATGCTTGGAGCGCCTCGTGTATCTTGGGCGCGTCGGCAACCATCTCATCGGTAATTGAGGTGAGCTTGACAATCTCCTCGGGTATGGGCATTTCGGGATTTACGAAGGTATTGAACTTGTCAACGACCTCGCCGTTTCTTATCTTAACCGCGCCTATTTCAGTTATTTTGCAGTTTTGAACCGAAAGTCCCGTGGTTTCTATATCGAACACTACGGTTTCAGCATCAAACGGCTTGTTATAAGCACCGTAGATAGCTCCCGCGGTATCGTTGACAAAATATGCCTCAACACCGTAAATGACCTTCTGTCCTATCTTCTCGGATACAAGCATTGCCTCTTGATAGCCCTGAACGGTTCCGTGGTCGGTTATAGCAACCGCTGGGTGTCCCCACGCCTTTGCCTGCTTTACCGCAACGTCGGGAGCGATAAGCGCGTCCATATGTGACATGTTAGTGTGCAGATGCAGCTCAACTCTCTTTACGGGCGCGTTATCCGTTCTCGGTATATATTTGACCTTGGCAATATTCGACGGGTGAAGCTGAAGCTCCACTCCCTCGGTCCTGTCCCTCTTTATTTCCTTTTTAACGTATCCCTTGATGGCAACAACGGTACCGTTTTTTATGTTATCGGTAATATCCGATGCGTCATCTACAGACATAAACATCTTCCCCTCGATAGACGACGTCTGATCGGTAAGCGAGAAGGATATGTTCATTTTATCGCCCGATCTGGACGGCTCTGCCGCATATCCAAATACCGTGCCTATTACAGTCACGCTTCTCTGCGGCGCCGTTACTGATGAGATCGGCACAGGAGATATTACAAACGGATCTCCGAATATATATTCGGGTGATGATATATCAAATTTTGCTTTTCCAATAATACAAACTCCGCCGTCCGTATTAGCGCTGACATTCTCATCAAAAAGCGTCATTTTTCTGGGAAGCAATTCAAAATCAGATGCCGACTGTTGAGCGGAAGCCGCCGCTGACATACGTGCCTGATAATTCTGCGCCTCTGCCGTCATTCGCTTGTCGTATTCCTCAAGCGCGAGCGCAAGAGAGTTATTGCTTGCCAAAAACGTCACATCGTCCGTGTGAACTATATTGACCTTTATTGAAATACCGAATTCGGCATATACGATGGCTTGCATGACCTCGGGAGTCTTTGCATCGTAAAGCAAAGATACACCGTTATTGTCAAACGGGATCTCTATAGTAAGAGTATTATCTTCAAGATTATATCTGTATTTACTGAAAAATCCCTTTGCGACTATTCCGACGTTTTCGGTTTCCTTCATAAGATCGGGGATATAATCACCGTCAAAAAGCTCTGCGGGATATTTTGGGATTATCTTGACAAAGTTGAGATCATACGCGTTTTTTATTTCACGTTCAATACAGTACAGATCGTCCTTGGAAACAATGCTCGGAAATTCAACAGTTGTCTGTATCATTCGGTTTGCCTTGTCAACTTCAATTTTGAAATCGATCGCCGTATTGAGTATGTCGGTATGACGCTCATTCGCCTTATATCTTTCAAAATACTGTAAAAATGTCTTAGTCATTACATTTATCTTTCGTCTTTTATTTTTTTGATCTGGGCAATAAGGGTGGGAATTATATCCTGCTCCTTGATTTTTCTTATAGCTTGTCCGTGGGCGAAAAGTAACGCCTCGCCTACGCCTCCCGCGATGCCTATATCTGCCTCTCTCGCCTCACCGGGTCCGTTTACTATACAACCCATCAAGGCAACGGTTATAGGCAGATCCTCAAGCCCCTCATCGCGTATTGCCGATTTGAAACGCGCGCTCAACGAAATCAAATCTATTTTAGTTCTTCCGCAGGTCGGACAGCTGACCACGTTCATGCCACACTGTCCCTCGATGTTCAATGCATTGAGTATCTCCTTTGCCGCCGCGACCTCTTTTACAGGGTCTGCGGTAAGCGAAACGCGCAATGTATCGCCTATTCCGTCACACAAAAGTGAACCTACGCCGATAGCACTCTTTATGCTACCGCTTTTCTCGTCGCCCGCCTCGGTAACACCTATATGTATAGGATAATCACAGCGCTGTGCCACCAATCTGTTGGCAGCTATCATAGATGCAACGTCAGAGGATTTTATGGATATTGCGGTATCGTAAAAATCATATTTTTCAAGGATAGACGCGTGATAAAGTGCGCTCTCGCAGAGTGCCTCGGGCGTGGGTGCGCCATGCTTTTCAAGAATATGCTTTTCAACCGAGCCGCTATTGACTCCGATGCGTATCGGTATTCTACGGCTCTTGCACGCGTCAACCACCGCACGCACTCTGTCCTCATCACCTATATTTCCGGGATTTATGCGTATCTTATCGACTCCGTACTCTGTCGCCGCAAGCGCCGCGCGGTAATCGAAATGAATGTCTGCAACAATGGGGGCGTTAATTCCCTCCTCCTTGATTGCCTTTATCGTTTTTGCCGCCTCTGCATCGGGAACGGTTATTCGTATTATATCGCAACCCGCGCTTGCCAGTTTTTTTATCTGCTCAACGGTTGCTCTGACGTCCTTGGTATCGGTATTTGTCATGGACTGTATAGCTATCTTATTGCTACCGCCCACAAGCACGCCGCCAACCGATATTTCTCTCGTTTTTCGTCTTATATCGTTATATATCATGATCTTTTCCTAAAATTCAAATCAAAAAAGATTGAATATGTCTTTCATCGTAATGAGGAGCATCAATGCCATAAGGATCATTATTCCCGCTGTATTTATCGCCTGCTCTATCTCTTTCTTGACGGGCTTTCGGAATATTCCCTCGATCAAAAGGAACACGATCCTACCGCCGTCAAGTGCGGGAAGCGGCAACAGATTGAACACTCCAAGGTTCATGGTTATCAGTGTGAAAAGATACAACAGCGATGAAAATCCCGTCTTTGTCGCCTCTCCAACGGCACCTGCCATGCCTATGGGGCCAGATACCGCATCTGCGCCGTACCGTCCGCCAATCAGATCCACTAAACTGTCAATTATAACCTTGACGGTTGAGAACGAGCGGAATACCGCGTGCTTTATGATCGTACCGAAATCCGCCTTTTCCGCTTGCATCACAAAATCGTAATTTCCAAACGTAGCTCCGCTATTCTGTTCTGTGGGGAAAACCACGTCCTTAAGCAGTACCTCTTTGCCGTCGCGCTTAACCACTATGTCGATCGGCTCGTATCCGCTGTTCATTATTTCATATACAAGCTCATTACCCGTGTGTATCGCCACACCGTCAACCTTTATAACGGTATCCCCTGCCATCAAGGGATTTTCACATTTATCCGAAACGGAATTTTCCTGAAAGCTGTGTATTGTATTGGACGCGAGATATCCGCCCTGCGCGCTCTCGATTCCAACAAGCGTGAACATACAAATAATTCCCAAAAGTATGTTCATCACAGCTCCGGCAACAGTAATTATAAATCTCTGCCATACGGGCTTATTACAAAAGGCATTGACGTCAACCGACGCTTCGTCCTCACCTGCCATACTGACGTATCCGCCAATGGGAAGCGCACGGACACTGAAAACCGTCTTATCCGTTGGCTCATAACCATCTTGAATAGCAGTCGTGTCGAGCGAAATGTCTTTTTCCGTTTCATTATTTACATGAAAATTACTTGCAAATTCGGGAGATTCGGTTTTACCCTCGCTATCCGTATTTTTGCTTTTGCGCTTCTTGGTAGTGTATATGGCGGGGCCCATTCCAACGGAAAATTCGAGGACTGTAACGCGAAAAAGCTTGGCAAAAAGAAAATGACCAAGCTCGTGAATTATGACCATTATACTCAACAGCAAAAGAGTTAAAAGCAAGTACAAAACCGTATTCATATATCTCCATATTTGACAGATTTCAAGGCGCCATATTATACTTTGCGCTCCGAAATGTATTTTTGCGCAATTTTTCTTGCCTCTCCCGCTACTTCGAGGATCGCATCCAATGTGTGAACATCGGACGACGACTTGAGCGTGTCAACCGTATCGCAAACGATTTCGGCAATATCGAAAAATGCAATTTTTTTATTCAAGAAGGCAGCAACTACCTCCTCGTTAGCGGCATTTAGTACCGCGGGCAATGCTCCGCCTGCCTCGATCGCCTCAAATGCTTTACCGAGCAACACAAACGTATCGGTATCAGGCATAGCAAAAGTGAGCTTCCCAACGCTGAAAAGGTCAAGCTCCTCGGTCGTTGCCTCACATCTTGATGGGTGCGACAATGCATACTGAACACAATGACGCATATCGGGAACTGACATCTGCGCTATCACACTGTTATCAATGTATTCCACCGCGGAGTGAATTATACTCTCACGATGTACTACGACCTTTATTTGCTCAGGTCTTACTCCAAACAAATGAACCGCCTCGATAACCTCAAAGCCCTTATTCATGAGTGTCGCACTATCGACCGTTATTTTAGCACCCATATTCCATGTGGGATGGGCAAGTGTCTTTTCCAACGTAACCGAGCGCAGCATTTCTTTATTATATCCAAAGAATGGTCCACCCGATGCCGTAAGAATGATATTTTTTATTTCTTTTTTGTTTCCCGAGCGCAAGCATTGGAATATCGCGCAATGCTCACTGTCAACGGGCAATATTTCATGTCCGCACTGTCTTGCCGCCTCCATAACGATCTCACCGCCTACGACGAGAGATTCTTTATTTGCAAGCGCCAGACGCTTTCCGCTTTTAAGCGTGGCAAGTGTGGGCTTCAGTCCCGCCTCACCGAGTATGGAATTTTCCACCGTTTGACCGTAAGGATTATCGCAATCGGTCTCGGCTATCATGTCGCAAATACCCGCGTCTCCCGAATATATTTTAATATCGGTATCCGCAAGTCTCACTTTAAGATCAGCCGCCGCAATCTCATCGCTCATAGCGCACGCCTTAACACCAAACGCTCTTGCCTGCTCCTCCACTAAACGTGAATTTCTGTTAGCAGACAATGCATCAACCTTAATATCGAGCTGGCGAGCAACGTCAAGCGCCTGCTGCCCGACAGAGCCGGTTGATCCAAGCACTATCATATTGGGTGCATTGTTCATATTTTTCTCCACTTTGTTTATTATGAAAACAGATTGAAATACGTGCAAATAACTGCAAGCACGAGAGAAACTGCCATAACCGAATCAAATCTGTCCAGTATTCCACCGTGTCCGGGCAAGATCTTGCCATAATCCTTTATGTTATAGTGTCTTTTGATAACAGACATTATAAGATCTCCCGTCTGAGAAACAACCGACACCACGACACCGCTTACAGCAAGCGGTATATACATAGCGCGGAAGTTATCCGAGGGATCAAAGAATTTGTCTATAACAAGTCCGAATACAACTATGGTGATCACGCAGAATACAACGCCGCCTATAGCTCCCTCAACCGTTTTCTTGGGACTGACAGAAGGAATAAGCTTGTGCTTTCCGAAAAGTCGTCCCGTGAAATATGCAAATGAATCAGTGATCCAAGCGCACAGAAAAGTAAGCAAATAAACGTATTTTCCAAGGTCTATGTAATATCTCAGATACACCATTGCCGTAAATGCCGCAATAGTATAAAGACATGCGGAATACACAACCGCAGCATCGGTTACAGATAACTTTTTATTATCATATACCGCAACGCCGAACACATAAAGTGCCATCAACACCACAATTCCCATAGCCAGCTTCAAAAAAGAAAACAGCGGCGACTGTGTATCGGCTATATGTATGTATCTGATATACAGCGGCATAAATATTGCTACCGCATATATTGGTATCGCAAGCCATATATTCTTTTTTTGTCCAACACAGCAAAGCATTTCATAGCATCCTGCCAACGAACACAAAGCCATAGCTGCGGGAAATATCCAAGTATCGCTGAATACAAGGATCGGAATAAAAACTATAAGCGCAACTATTGATGTTATAACTCTCTTTAACATAACCGAGGTCCTTCCAAATTATTGTTTGTCTTTATCAAGTCCGCCAAAGCGTCTTTTTCTGGAATAAAAATTCTCTATCGCCATATCCACGTCCTCGGGAGTCATATCAGGCCACAGAGTTTCTGTAAAATAAAGCTCCGAATACGCCGCCTGCCACAAAAGGAAGTTGGAAATTCGCAGATCCCCGCCCGTTCTCACTATAAGATCGGGATCAGGACATCCGTCCGTATAAAGCGCAGAAGACAGATCCGACTCCGTTATACTCTCCTTGCCCGAATTTATCAGTTTATTACAAGCATTGACTATTTCGGCACGCGAGCCATAATTAAGTGCCACGTTGAGAATATCCTCACCGTTCTCTGTCTTCTTTTCGACATCACGTATCTTGCGTATCAGCTTTTCATCAAGCACGCTGATATCGCCTATAAATCTCACGCGCACGTTCTCCGAGCTTTTCTTGTCAAGATATTCATTGAGCAGGCCCATAATTGCCTCTATCTCGCGCTTGGGACGTTTCCAGTTTTCTGTTGAAAAAGCATATACCGTCACACACTTCAATCCTATCCTATGACAGTATTCCGTTATTTCCTTGAAAACCTCTACGCCTCTTTTATGTCCAAACTCGCGCGGCTGTCCTCTTTTGGTAGCCCAGCGTCCGTTTCCGTCCATTATAAACGCGATATGCTTAAGTCTTTGATCCACCTTGACCTCCGTTTTGGCACCGTTCATAGTCTACTAACTCCTTATTTCAAACCACAATAAAGCGGAAGTGTTTTTTGTCCCCTTCCGCTTTATATCATTATTCAGCTGATAGCGAAAATCGGAAAGTTATACTTTCATAATTTCCTTTTCTTTTGCTGCGGTCACTGCATCAACATTCTTGATATACTTATCTGTAATATCCTGAACCGCCTTTTCCGCATCCTTTACGTCATCCTCCGTAAGAAGATTGTCCTTTTTCTGCTTCTTTATCTCATCGTTAGCAGTTCTTCTGATGTTTCTGATTGCTACCTTTGCGTCCTCACCCTGCTTCTGAACCTGCTTTGCGAGATCCTTACGGCGCTCCTCGGTAAGCTGGGGGAAAACCATACGTATGATCTTACCGTCGTTAGAGGGATTGATACCGATATCAGACATCTGTATTGCCTTTTCGATCGCCTTAAGTGTGCTTGCATCGTAGGGTATGATCTCAAGTGTCTTTGCATCTGCAACTCTTACGTTAGCCATAGCCGTAACCTCAGCGGGCGAGCCCCAATAATCAAAGGTCAGCTTGGAGAGCACCGAGGGATTTGCTTGGCTTGCGCGTATAGACGCAAGGTTCTGCTCATAAGACGCGAGTGTCTTTATCATCTTTTCTTCTGTTTCTCTTGTATTGAATTTCATAAATCAAATTCCTTTCTATGTATGAGTATATATATTATTTATGCATTTTAGTACCCGTAGTATCTCCCATGACCGCGCGATATATATTTTCGGGATCAGAGAGTGCAAAGGCAAAGCTATCTATATTGTTCTCGTTACAGAACGATATAGCAGTCAGGTCAAATGCCTTGAGATCCTTTTCAAGAATCTCCGCATAGGTGACGTCGTCATATCTCTTGGCGTTGGGATCCTTTTTGGGATCAGCCGTGTAAAGGCCGTCTATATTCTTTGCCATAAGAACCACGTCAGCGCCTATTTCAGCGGCACGAACTACCGCAGGCGTATCAGTTGAGAAGAACGGAGCTCCAAGTCCACCGCCGAATATGACGACCTTTCCCTCATTGAGATATCTGTCGGCATCTCTTTGCGTGTAGAAATCCGCAAACGTATTCATCTCCACAGTGGACAACACCTTGGCATCTATGCCGTTTCTGATAAATGCGTCCTGCAATGCGATAGCATTAATGACTGTTGCCAGCATTCCCATGTGGTCAGCACGGCATCGGTTCATTCCAACGCCTTTTCTTGCTCCGCGCCAAATGTTACCCGCGCCGCAAATGATAGCGACCTGCACACCTGCTTCAAGGCATTTGCCGACTGCTGCTACAACCTTGTCCATAAATTCGAAATCAAGTATATCGCTCTCACAATTGTTTTTGAGTGCTTCGCCCGAAATTTTTACCAAAACTCTTTTGTAAATGGGTGTTGACATCGTCATTCTCCTATGAATATAAATTTACATTTTTATTTTACTACTTTTTCCGCGTTTTGTAAACAGTTTTTTGTAAAATATTTTTAATTATAATAAAATTATATATAATCACCGCAAAATCAATATCGCGGAGAGCAGCAAAACTGCTCTCCGCGAATAAAATATTATCTTCTCTTTTCAGCGATTTCCTCAAGTATCATAGACACGAAATCGGATATAGGCATAGCCCCCTTCTCGCCCTCTCTTCTCGAGCGCACGGAAACCGTACCGTTTTCAACCTCTTTGCCGCCGACGACAACCATAAACGGAACCTTTTCAAGCTGTGCGTTACGGAGCTTGTAGCCGATAGTTTCGTTTCTCTTATCTACCTCGCATCTCACGCCAAACGCCGCAAGCTTACGCTCGATCTCATCGCAATACGGAATCTGATCGTCACCGATGGGCAGGAATTTGACCTGAACGGGAGCCATCCACGTGGGAAGCGCACCTGCATATTTTTCAAGAAGCAGCGCAAGCGTTCTCTCGTAGCATCCGAGCGATGTACGGTGGATAATATAAGGAGTTTTCATCGTGTTGTCCGAATCAACGTACTCCATACCGAATTTCTTTGCAAGAAGCATATCTACCTGAATAGTAACGATGGTATCTTCCTTACCGAATACATTTTTGCACTGAATATCGAGCTTAGGACCGTAGAATGCCGCCTCGTCGATACCGATGACATAGTTATCACGTCCGAGATACGTATCGAGAAGCTCGCCCATTATGGACTGCGCTTCATTCCACTGCTCGGGAGTACCCTCGTACTTATCGGTGCGATTAGGATCCCACTGTGAGAAGCGGAAAGTACAGTCCTCCCAAAGTCCAACCATTTCGAGAACGTACTTCGCCAGATCAAGACAACCCTTGAATTCCTCTGCAAGCTGCACGGGACGAAGGATATAGTGGCCCTCGGAAATTGTAAACTGACGTACGCGGATAAGACCGTGCATCTCGCCGCTATCCTCGTTTCTGAAAAGCGTAGATGTTTCCGTCAATCTCATAGGCAGATCTCGATACGAGCGCTTCTTGTTAAGGAACACCTGATATTGGAAGGGACAAGTCATAGGGCGGAGCGCAAAGCAATCCTTGGACTCGTCGTCAGCGTCACCGTAAATGAACATACCGTCGCGGTAGTGATCCCAGTGTCCCGATATCTTGTAAAGATCTCTCTTTGCCATAAGGGGAGTCTTGGTAAGCTGACAGCCTCTTCTCTGCTCCTCGTCCTCGATCCATCTCTGGAGTGTCTGAATAACACGCGAGCCCTTGGGAAGAATTACGGGGAGTCCCTGTCCTATGGAATCTACCGTGGTGAAATATTCAAGCTCACGGCCTATCTTGTTATGGTCGCGCTTTCTTGCTTCCTCGAGCTTGGTTACGTACTCGTTAAGCTCGTCCTTAGACGGAAACGCAAGACCGTATATTCTCTGCAGTTGCTTATTCTTCTGGTCGCCCTTCCAATAAGCGCCCGTGCACTGTGTAAGCTTTACTGCCTTTACCGCGCCCGTTGCAAAGAGGTGAGGACCTGCGCAAAGATCGGTAAACTCGCCCTGCGAATAAAAGCTTATGGTTTCTCCCTCAGGGAGCTCCTCTATAAGCTGTACCTTATACGGCTCATTCTTTTC
>JAZRFU010000033.1:0-5606 GCA_045643865.1 Eubacteriales bacterium | reverse complement strand
TTCAGAATTTGTAGGAGGTTATATATGCTTGAAAAAATGAGCGATTTCTTTGAAGCACGACTTGACGGATATGATGAGCATATGATGACCAACATTGAATCCGCAAACGAGTTCTATCCCTTTACAGCAAAACAATTGCCGACTTCCGAAAGCTGCCAAATACTTGATTTGGGATGTGGTACGGGATTGGAGCTGCAAGAATATTATACGTTTAACCCAACAGCAAGGGTAACAGGAATAGATCTTTCGCAAGGAATGTTATCTGAACTCAAACGAAAATTTGTTGGCAAGGATATAACCTTGATACATGGCTCATATTTTGATGTGCCTCTCGGCAAGAATGTGTTTGATGCCGCCGTATCAGTGGAAAGTCTGCATCATTTCGAAAAAGAAGAAAAGGTTGCGTTATACGCTAAACTACATACGGCATTAAAGAATGACGGTTACTTTATCCTTACGGATTATTTTTCGCTATCCGACGAGGAAGAACAAATGCACAGACAAAATCTAATGTCTTTGAAAGAAGAACAAGGGATTGCGGATAATGAATTTTATCATTACGACACTCCGCTTACTGTAAAACATGAAACAGAAGCACTTGCCCAAGCAGGCTTTTCATCAATTGAAGTGTTAAATAATTGGGGTGCAACTTATACCATAAAAGCAGTTAAATGAACCGTCAAATTCTAATTTGTCGAGCAGCTTTCCGGTGTGCTTTTCACTGTTCTTAACTGCATTTACACACTTTTTTACTGCTATTTCGAAAATGAAAACACCGACCGTAGCGGTCGGTGTTTTTGCTTTATAGATCAAATGGTGCTTTGCTCACAAGCGTAATGATCTCACCTGTTTTTGGATGCGGAATCGTGAGCCTCTCGGCGTGCAGACAATAGGTATCGCCGGGCTTTCCGCCACCGTAGAGAAAATCATTTGTCAAAGGATGCCCAATGTGCGCCATATGTACTCGTATCTGATGAGTACGTCCTGTTTCGAGGCGGATGCGAAGCAGAGAAGAGTCGCCATTCGTTTTTAGTATCTCATAGTGAGTCACGGCATCCTTGCCGTCCTCGCGCACCACGCGCTTCATCTCACCCTCGCGCTCGCGTACGATTTTTGCGTTTATTCTGCCGCATCTTTCTGCAGGACAGCCGTCCACTATCGCCAGATATTCCTTGACGAATTTTCCTTGCTTCATTGCCGTTGATAGCTTGTATGCCGCCTCGGCATTCTTGGCCATCAGAACTATGCCGGAAGTATCTCTGTCCAAACGATTAACGGCTCTGAATACGAAGGGAATATCTCTGTAGTACCACATAATCGCGTTAGCGAGAGTAACCAGATGATTGCCTCTCGACGGATGCACGGGCATCGACGTAGGCTTTGATACGGCGAGGATGTCCTCGTCCTCGTAGACTATATCCAGTGGAGTCTCAATCGGCTCAATATTAGATTCATTTTCCTCGGGTAAAATGAGCGTCAGAGTATCTCCGCCGCGCACGACCTTGCGGACGGTTACGGGCTCGCCGTTGACCAGAATCCCCGATACCTTGACCTTTTTCAGTCGGCTTAGCGAGAGCCCGATTTCGGAGAGAAGCACCGTTTTCACGGTTCGCTCATCTCCTTCGATTTTGTAATTTTTGCAATTCATATAGTCTTCGTTCTCAATACAATAATTTGTTGTTTGCGGATATAAAAGGGGGCAGAACAGCGTACGCCTGCTCATTTAATCGCTGTAACTGCACTTTGAAATATTGCTTCCGATAAGCTTTTCAGAGAGCATTCGTAGTAGCGCTATCCTATTAGAAATTCCTGTAAATCAATTCTAACATAACCGCCCGACGATTTCAATAGCTTTTTTTCTTTTTTGCGCGCATAGCACTAAAATGTGCATTAATGACAAAAAACGCGAAAAAATGTGTATACTAGACGAGTTGGCAAAAATAATGTCTTTGGAGAACTTTATGGAGAGAAAAACAACGACCCCGTGCGACGTCCGCTACAAAAAGGACAAGCACTATAAAACCGCGAAATACCCCATAAGACAGCCCTTGTATCTTACGGCACTTATCAGAGTTCTGTCGGCTATTATGCTCGTCGGAAAGAAGCGCAAGGTAGAGAAGATCAATATGGAAGGCTTAAAGCCGCCCTATATGATCCTCAGTAACCATATGTCCTTCATCGATTTCGAGCTTCTGTCGACGGCAACGAATATGACGAGAGTCAATAACGTAATCAATATCGACGGATACTATAAGAGACCTTGGCTCATTGAGTGGATCGGTGCTATCTGCACGCGCAAGTTCACTACGGATTTTCATCTTGTAAAGTCTATTCGCAAGGTGCTTAGCCGCGGAGACGTTCTTTGCATGTACCCCGAGGCGAGATATTCTCCCTGCGGTACTACCTCGTTCTTGCCGGAATCTCTCGGAATGCTTATTCGTATGAACAAGGTTCCCGTGGTCGCTGTGGTTCATAGAGGCAACTATCTCCACTGTCCTTTCTGGAACTTTCGCAAAAAGCGCAAGGTTCCGCTTCATACGACCCTAACGCAGATCATTACCGCCGAGGAGGCGCAGACACTCTCTGTTGACGAGATCAACACCAGAATCAGAGAGGCCCTCACTTACGACGATTATGCTTATCAGAAAGAGAACGGCATCCTGATTACAGAGCCTTATCGCGCCGAGGGACTGCATAAGATCCTCTACAAATGCCCGCATTGTAAGGCAGAGGATATGTACTCCGAGGGCACCGAGATCTTCTGTAAGTCTTGCGGAAAGCGCTGGACTCTCCTTGAGAACGGTGATATGTCGGCAAATGAAGGCGAGACCGAGTTCTCTCATATTCCCGATTGGTTTGAGTGGGAGAGAGCGGAGGTCAGAGGCGAGATCGAGCGAGGTGAGTATTTCTACACCGATGACGTTGAGGTCTATTCTATGCCGGGATGCTGGAAGTTCGAGCCTCTCGGAATGGCGAAGCTCACTCATTCGGTCGATGACGGCTTCATTCTCGAGGGTCACTATAACGGTGCAGACTATTGCATCGTACGTCAGCCCCTGCAGACCAACAGTCTGCACGTCGAGTATGATTTCCAGCACGTCAAGCCTTTCGACTGCGTGGACATCTCCACCGAGAACGACTCCTTCTATTGCTATCCGAGCAAGCGTAACGTATCGACCAAGCTCTCGCTCGCAACAGAAGAGATTTACAAAAAGAAATACTTTGAGTTGCGCGGCAAAATGCCGGGATGTCAACCCAGAGCATAACTTAAAAACGGACTGTCTTCCGGCAGTCCGTTTTATTTTATAAAAATTTCGCTTCAGCAGCAAAGTCACGCAAAGCATTCAGATATTTTTCTTCATTTACCGGGAAGGCAAGACCGTGTCCCGCGCCTTCGATAGTGACGAGCTTTTTGTATTCTGCGCCGCACGCCTCATAGAGCTGCTCGCTCATGTAGTGAGGCACGAATGCATCGGTGTCGCCGTGTATGAATATTATCGGGAGCTTCGTTTTACGCATCGCCTCTATAGGCGAGGTCTCCTCAAGGTTGAATCCGCCGTATATACGCGCACCGAGCTTAACGAAGGGGTAGAGAAGCCCTGCGAGGAGCTTCATCTCCTTTATAACCTTAACGATAATTTCCTTTGCAGACGAGTATCCGCAATCCGCGAGCACCGAGACTACGTTCTTCGGCAGATCCTCGGCAGACGCTAACATAACCGTCGCCGCGCCCATAGACACACCGGTGAGTATTATCTTCACGTCGTCGCCAAATCGCTCTGCAACGTGATTTGCCCACGCCACGCAGTCAAGGCGCTCTTTTATGCCAAATGTGCATACCGAGCCATCGCTCTCGCCATGAGCGCGTTGATTGACGACTATGGCGCTGCGTCCGATTCTGAAGCATCTGTCGATACCGCCGGAGAGATCGCGCTCGCCGTTGCCCTGATATCCATGGAAGAGTATCTCAATAGGCGCACCGGGAGCGCATTCGTAGTAGTATCCCACCAGCTTTTTGCCGTCGTGGGAGGTGATCTCCATTCGCTCGCGCGGCATAGCACGCGCACGCTTCGTCCATTCTGTCATTCTCTCGTGATAGGGCTCATATATCTTGCCATCAGGCACAGGATATACGTCGGGGCGCATCGGCTTGCGCTTCGGCGAGTAAAACACCTTCATAAAGCAGATGAATGCCGTCAGCAAAGCCAAAAGCACCACACCGCCTAAAACAATCAGTAATATCATCCAAGGATCCATTATCTCAAACCTCTTTTCTTCAATACACCATTATACGCTTTTTTGTGGAAATGTCAATAAGGTGACTAAATAAAAAAGTCCTCACCCGACGGACTTTACATGCCGTCGTAAACACCTAAGTGCCAATGAGGACTTTGTTTAAAAGTTAGGTTACCGAGGCGCAATTTGCTATTTAAAGCCATTGCTCATACTCCTCGTTCTCCCTAACTGTAGAGAAGTTCGACTGCTGAATATGTTGAAATGAATCCCCCCACAGCCTACGCCCGAAACGCCTGACGAATGCGACTCTACAAGAATATTATATAACACGATATATCCATTGTCAAGTATGTTTTTTAAAATGTGTACAGTGATAAAAACAATGCGAGAAACATTTTTGAAGTCGCAGAATCATTACCCCTCTCAAACCAAGCAAAAAAGCAACTCAACCCAATGGTCAAGTTGCTTTTTGTGAGTAATCTAAAATTTTGATACCATTTTACAATGGGTGCAAATTTAAGTATTATGGGTGCATTTTTCTATAAGGGTTTGCACCTGTTTTTGTTCGACCAATCAGAATTTATCGTCTTTTATTCGGGGTCTGAGTAGTGGCTTCCTACTGGCTTTGATAATTCCACCATATTTCCGTCGAGTTTTTCGTATTTTAAGGCTTGGTATCCACCACCAACAATACAATACAAATTTTCCGAAGGAATATATGCTATTTCAAAAACACCAAGACAGACATATCCCGTAGTAAGTTCCATAACAGTTTCGGGAATTGTCAAAGTTTCGGTATGTTCGTATTTACAACCCCAAAAGCTATTTTCCACATCGTAATTTTCATTGTAATCATCAGAACTGATTTCTTTTACAAAATACAATCCCTCAATTTCTTTATAATCTTCGAATCGTGCATCTCCAAAAATCGTTACCATGTCTCGATATTTGGCATTAAAGAAATATACAGCAATGCCCACGACGGGGCAATCTTCACCCGTCGTACCGCCTATGCCTACATAACCACCTACATTGGCAGTACTTCCATTACCATATGAAAAATCAAGGGTAGTGTCATCAATATCAAACTCCGTTTTGTCACTATTAACCCCGAAATAAACGTGGGGCAATAGGCCCATTCTCCTGCCATATCCAATATTAAGACCTGTCGGAGTAGAACAAGATGTTAACAGAAAAGTAGAAACTAAAAATAAGCATATTACAAAAAGGCTTTTCTTCATAAAATGTATCCTCCTCGTCAAAGTATTATTTATCGGTGAGTTTATTATACCACAAAACTCAACCAAAATCAAGTTGTTGATTCAGCAAATCAATAATTGAACGATACCCCATAAATTGAACGAAAGGGG
>JAZRFU010000032.1:0-7289 GCA_045643865.1 Eubacteriales bacterium | reverse complement strand
ATATATAAGTACGAAAAAATGTGCCATTAGCTCAGCTGGATAGAGTGTTTGGCTACGAACCAAAAGGTCGGGGGTTCGAATCCCTCATGGCACGCCAAAGAACGCAGAAGATCCCTTCTGCGTTCTTTTTTGTTATCTCTTTCCCGTTTTTATCTCACCGTGCTTTGCCTCGTAATTTTCAATGAGATCGCGTATAAGCACAAGTATCTGGCTGTTAGCGCTTCTGCCCTCATAGACCGCAATAACGTGCAATTTGTCAAGAGTTTCCTCTTCAATTCTTATTGATAAACTTTTTGTAGCCATAAAAACCTCACTTTGAATGTATTATGTATTTACTTTATACCTATTTTGTGGTAAAATGTTAGATATAAATACATAATATATCTAAATTGTGTTCAAAATGGAGGCGAGATAATGAAATTAGCTATAATCGGTTCACGGAAAATCACAAGTTTTGAGCTTGACCGATATATCCCCGACAAAGTCGAGGAAATCGTTTCGGGTGGGGCAATTGGTGTTGACTCGATTGCAAAAGAGTTTGCAAAAAAGAACGGTATTCGTCTGACAGAGTTTTTGCCGCAATATAAATTATACGGAAAAGTCGCGCCCATAAAAAGAAATGAGCAAATAGCTCTCTACGCCGACGAGGTGTTGGCTATCTGGGATGGAAAGTCAAAGGGAACAGCACACACGATAAGGTTTTTTCAAAAGGCAGGAAAAAAGGTAACCGTAATCATTCAACAATAAAAGAAATCCCCCGCATCAGAGCATACTGATGCGGGGGATTGCATTTGTTTTTAAAATTATTTCTTGGGCTTTCTTATTCTGTTGAGCTGCTTGTTCATTTTAAGAAGCTCTTCCTTGGTGAAGTTGATGTTTGCCATACCCATCATCGAGGAGAGTCGGAGAACGGTAAAGCTGCCCATCATAGCCATAAGGTCGCCGCCGGCGCTCTTGAAATCTATGGAGAAGCCGCCGCCCTCGCCCTTCTTTTTCTTGTTGCCCTTCTTGTTTGCGTCCATCTTCTTTTTGAGTGTGAGAGCAAGTCGAGCAAACCATATCTTACCTCTTGTGCAAGCCATAATGTCGCCGAGCTTATCGTTGAGCGAGAAGCGTCCTTCGGGAGCTTTCACGTCAAACCAGTTGAGAACCGCGCCCTTTTCTACGAGGACGTAGTCCATATTCATCTCGTCAACCTTGCGGATCTTGCCCTCGTCTGAAAGATCTCCCGCCTTGGCAACGATGGTGGTTTCGCCCTCATTCTTAACGTCAAAGTAGAAGAAATGATTGTCAGAGGTCTTCTTACCGATGCTCTCGCCGTTTACGAACAGCTCTACCTCAGGCAGATTGGAGTAAACGGTTACCTTGGTAACGTCCTCAACTCTGTCGATATATCTCTTTCCGCAAAGGTGAACAAAGGGATCAACCTCAGGGGATACCAGCCATGCCTTGTAAGCGTAGAACGCGTCCTTTTTGTACTTGCGGTCCATCGTGACAAGTCCCTTATGGTTCTGTCCGTTCTCGCCGCCCTCCGCTCTTGGGTCGGCGCCGAAGTCGAACATATTCCAAACGTGAGTTGCCCACATATATTTTCTGGTAAAGAGCTGTTTTATAAGCTCCTCGTGGTAGTACGCCTGATATTCCTCGGTGTAGTCACCCTGCTTGGGATCACTGGTGTGCCAGTTGAGCGCCTCGCATCCGTACTCGGAGCATCCGATCGGGATCGTGGGGTGCGTCGCGTGGAACTTATCGAACCAAGGTCCGTTCATGTGCGTTTCGCCACCGTACCAGCCGAAGTAGTGGTTATAGGAAACAACGTCGGGTATCTGCAAATAGGGATCGTCCATCTTGCACATGGAAACTGCCGCGATTGTGGTCAGACGCGTCTTGTCCATGCTATGAACGAGATCGTTGAGTATGCGGTGGTTTTCAAGCAGGTCGTTGTCCGAGCCCGCGATGGAGATCTCGTTGGAAAGTCCCCAAACCACGATAGAGGGGTGGTTGTAGTTTTGAGTGATGAGCTCCTTCATCTGCGAGATGGTGTTCTCGCGTCCTGTAGGCATATGCTTGGAGATGTAGGGGATCTCCGCCCAGATGACAAGACCTCTCTCGTCACAAAGATCGTAGAAATACTGATCGTGCTGATAGTGAGCAAGACGGATGGTAGTTGCACCAACCTCACAAATGAGATCAATGTCTTCCTCGTGATGCTCGGGGAGCAGCGCGTTACCTACGCCAAGTCGGTCCTGATGGCGCGAAACGCCGCGCAGAGGATATTCCTCTCCGTTGAGGATAAATCCGTTGTCGGGATCTATCTTGAAGGAACGGCAGCCGAAGCGCGAGCATACGTTGTCAATGACCTCGTCGCCCTCAACGATCTCAACCTCACAGCAGTAGAGGTAAGGATCGCGGCGACCGTGCCAAAGATGCACGTTTTCAATGTCGAATACGACCTTTTTGTCGGTGGATTCGATCTTGTAAAGCTCGTTTTCGTCCTTGTCGTAGATAGTATATACCAGCTTCTGATTGTCCGCAAGCTCGGTTGTAAATACCTCGACCTCGACCTTTGCATTTGCACCGTCAACGGCGGGGGTTATCATAAGTCCCTTGCCGCCGTAGTAGTCAAGATCAAAGTGTGTCTTGTTGACCGCTACGATATTTACGTTACGGTAAAGTCCGCCGTAGAAGGTAAAGTCCGCCATCTGAGGATATACGGTTTCATTCGGCGAGTTGTCAACGACAATGGCGATATCGGTTACGTCGGTGAGCTTGTCTGTGATGTTTACTCTCCAAGTAGAATATCCGCCGTCGTGATGCGCCAGCTTTTCACCGCCAACGTAAACGTCGGCAGAGGAGTTTGCGCCGCAGATCTCAAGGTAGTAGAGGTCAGCTTCGGGAAGCTCGCTCTTGTTTACGGTCTTTACGTAAAGGCAAGCGCCGCGGAAGTAGTCGTTTCCGCCGTCCTGACCGTCGATTGCGTTCCACGAGTGAGGCAGATTTACCTGTTCACCGTCACGCACTGCAATATCAGAGGTGTCTTTCTTAAACTGCCAATTTTCATTAATGTTGATAATATTTCTCACTTTTTTATCTCCTGATATTAAAATACGTATTGTTTGCTATTTCAAAAATCAGGTGTCCGACCGAAATTGATCGGACACCCGAAAAAAATCAAAAATTATTCTTCGATTGAAGCAGCTTCAACGACCTTTCTTGCCGCAAGGTCCTCGTTCATCTTATCGAGGGTCTTCTTATCAAGGTTGTAGATAAGAGCGATACCAACAAACTGAATTACTGCGCTGAACATATAGAGTCCTGCAACGAGCCAGCACATGTTCTTCGCTGTTTCAGCGGACTGAAGAATCGTTCCAAGCTCGGATCTATATCCAAGCCAGCCCATAACCAGAAGAACCACAGACGGACCAACGCCCTGCGCCAATTTACGGAAGAAGGAGTGAATAGAGTATACGGTTCCTTCCTCGCGGGTGCCAAATTTCCATTCATTATAGTCAATAGCGTCACCCATCATAGCCCACGATACGCAGGTGTAAACGCCCAAACCGAGACCGAAGGCAACAAGTCCAACAAGATATACGATAAGAGCTACGGTTACATTTGAAATCATCGGGAACGTAAGCATGATCGCGCCGCCGACAAGGGAAACGATAGTTCCTATAACAGAAGCTTCTTTTTTACCAATCTTCTTTACGATTTTGGTTATAAAAGGAATGAACAGGAACATAGGAATGAATCCTATCATCTGAACAAGACCTGAAAGGGAAGCCATGTTGAAATAGGTTGCAAACATGATGGTGTTTGCCGTGGTAGCAGACTGCATACCAAGGAACATACCCATAGCAGCGAGAGTTGCTCCAACTGCGGGGCGGTTCTTCATAAACTTTCCGAACGCCTTGAAAACATTAAACTTTTCGCCGCCCTCGTTAGTTTTAACGGTGCTCTCGTCAACACGAATGGTGATCGTCTTGATCATGAACAGGAAGGCCAAGAAGCCGATAACGCCCATAATCAAAGCGGCGAAGAAAGCATTTTCGCCCTTCAAGATTTCAAGCTGGCTACCCGTGAGGGGGTTCAAAAATTTATCTCCAACCTGATACGGCAGGCCGGTTTCGGGATTGGTGTGGAGATATTGATTGAATATTTCTTTGGACTCCTCGGGGATATAGATCTTGTCAAGGAAATCAAAATTGCCGGTATAGGTTACCTTTTCCCATATCAGCATAGGAAGAATAACCATCGGGAGAATGTTACCTATCATAGAACCGATGGATCTCCAAGTGGAGAGCTGTGCGCGCTCGCCTACGTCCTCCGTAACAACGGAGAGCATAGAGCCGTAAGGAACGTTTGCAATGGTATAGAACGCATCCCAGATGATGTATCCTACAACGAAGAGCACCGCCTTAACCCACACTTCCGCATCCGGGAAGGGAAGGAATACAGCCGCGCCACCTATCAAAAGTCCGCACGCGCCTATGAAAATATAGGTTTTGAATTTACCCATCTTGTATTTTCTTCTATCGTTATCAATGAGAGTACCGATAAGCGGGTCGTTTACGGCGTCCCAGATCTGAACGAGAAGAAGGAGAAGGGAGAGAAGTCCCGTTTCCAGCATCATAAATACGAGCCAGAAGGTCTGAACCGTTCCCTTCAGAGAAAAGCTCATGTTACAGCCAAGGTCACCGGCAGCATATGCAAGCTTATCGCGAATACCGAATTTGCGCTTGCCGTTTGCGTCGAGTTGAATTGGTTTTTTAGCCATTTTTGCCTCCGAATATAAATTATTTTAGAAATATTGCTAATATTATTATAACAAATATATATAATATTATAAAGTCCCAAAAACGCGTTTTTGTGGCACTCAAAAACAAAAAACCACTTCTCATTTTGTTAATAATGAATAAAACATCGCTTCAAATACGCCAAAACACCCATATTTTTCAAAAATATATTGACTACGTATGACATTTTTTGTTATAATCGAGATATGAGCACAGATATTACCGTAAAAAACAAAAAAGGCGGTCAAAAAAAACGATGTATAAGTTGTGTAAAACAGAGCAATCTGCAAAAAGGCAGAGAGAAATAGAGTCAGCCCTTTTCGAATTAATGAAAAAGCGGAGCTATGATAACCTCACCGTCACCGAGCTGTGTGATGAGCTTGGAATGCCCAGAAAAACCTTTTATAGATATTTTGATTGCAAGGACGACGCTTTATTCGCTCTAATCGAACATACTTTGGCGGAATATATGGGCTTCAGCGCCGTTTCTCTTGGCTCGCCGAGAACGCTGGAGCATGAGCTTGAGCGATTTTTCTTGTTCTGGCAGCATAAAAAGGACTTTCTTGACGCATTTGCTAAAAACGGCATGCTTACAAGGATAGCTGAAAGTGCCCTGAAATTTCCGCTTTCAGAGGCAATAAGCGTTTCACGTTTTCTTCCGGATGAGGATGAGGTGACACGAAAGAAAATTTTTGAGTTTACCATTTGCGGTCTTATATCGCTCATTATAGAGTGGTATAACAACGGATTTGATATGGCCGTAGAGGATATGGCTCGTCTGACATGCAGAATGATAAGTCAACCGCTATTTCCAAATCTCGATAAACTGGACATAAGATCATAATTTTTCAAAAATAAAGACGCAAGTCAAAGAAACTTCTTCGACTTGCGTCTTTTGTTATTTTTTATGTTTATAATAGTATCTTACGTCAGCGCTCTTTTTTCTTTTTGAAAAGACCGATGGCGCACATAGCGCAAACGATTATTACCGCGCCGCCGGATACGCTGGATTCACAGCCGCCCATGCTTATATAGGAGTTTTCGCCGACCGTGCCTTCTCCTGCACTTGTGCTTTCTTCCGATGTGCTTTCTTCTGCGATTGTGCTTTCTTCTGCCGACGTGTCATTGCCACCGATTGCCTTTATAACCTCACCGCTAACAATGAGCTTTCCGCAGTCAGCACAACATATATCTCCTGTATATCCGTCTGTTGTAGCGGTCGGCTCCTTAGCGTTTACAATTTCAGCATTTTGGTGATAGCACTGGGAGGATGTGCTTTCCTCCGTAGTTGTGCCTTCTTCGACAGTTGTACTCTCCTCGATGGTCGTGCTCTCCTCGACGGTCGTGCTTTCACCTATCGTCGTGCCTTCCTCGACAGTGGTACTTTCCTCAACGGTTGTATTTTCCACTTTTACCGTTGTGCTTTCTTCCTCTCCGGTTGCTTCTATTACCTCGCCGGAGGAAATAAGCTCGCCACAACTAATGCAATATACGTCTCCGGTATATCCCGGCTCAGTGGCCGTTGCATCTACTTTTCCTACGATGGTAGTTTGCGTGTGTGTGCAAACCGCATTAGGATCGTACTCCTTGATGCCCGTCATCATTATCTGAAGATATTTGCCCGTGCTTCCCGTGATTCCGGTAATGTATCCCATTACCTCAACGTCCTTGCCGTTGTAGCTTGCAAGCGTTGCCGTGTCTGCGGGGTAGCTTATGCTTCCCGTGATAGTAGCGCCGTCAATAGCAAGATTGTAGTAATTTCCGTCAATGTTGAGCTTTCCTACTACCTTTACATAGTCTATTGAAAGCTTATTATTATACGCGTCACAAGCCGCGCCGTCAAGAACCTTGGGAACAGGTGTGTTTACCGCCGCCGTTCCGATCTTTGTGGTGGTTGCCGTTTTATCAAACTGCGTCATGCCGCCGTATTGAGTTACGTTGCCTTCAACTCTGACCTTATCTCCCACGTTGACCGAGGGAGCCGAGCTAACATAAACCATCATCGTTCCCGTGTTGTCGCGAACAAGATAGCTTCTTGCGTTTTTAGCTATTACAACACCCTCTGCAGTGTAGCTACCCGACGTAGCGTTCTTTATAGTTGCAATAGGTGTTGCGGTTGGCTCAACAGGAGTAGAGGAGCCGCCGGGAGAGGTTGTTGTTTCCTCGTTATTTCCGCCACTGTTGCCCGTGGTTGTTTCTTCGGTATTGCCGCTGTTTCCGCCACCGACATTACCGTTGCTTGCCTTGCCGGAGGGAGTAGTCATGTTGGAAGGAGCAGTCTTTCCGTAAAGCTGCCAAGCGTATTCGGGGTAGTCGATAAATACGTTTCTGTTACCCTGAATCTTCTGAACAACCTCGTTTCTTCCCATTTCCCATGTGTCAACGGGGTCAAGTGCGCACCATTCAAGCAGTACGTCAACGCTCTGGAACACCTCGGTAACGTTATCTGCGCCCCAATCCGAGCCCCATCTTACGTGAACGTAAAGGATAATT
>JAZRFU010000031.1:0-5104 GCA_045643865.1 Eubacteriales bacterium | reverse complement strand
CGTTAAGCACGCGCGAGCAAGATAAACGCCGCTTTTACACCAATATAGACGGTAAAAGACGCTAATCTTCTACTCATCCGTCGCTTCGCGCCACCTTCTCTCACAAGAGAAGGCAAGGATTGCAAATGCTACGGAACGGGCGAACACAGTTCGCCCCTACGGTTTAAAGATAACGTCACTCCTATACCCGTAGGGGCGAACTGTGTTCGCCCGTAACATCCCGATAAATCCCAATTTATCGTTATTAATGTTTGCGCAAAACAAAAATCACCCCGTCGGGCAACCCGACGGGGTGGAGTGTTATTATTTTGAAAATTATTTCTTTTCTGCGATCTTTGCCGCTACGTTCTGGGGAACTGTGTCGTAACCCGTTACGTTGTATTCGAACGAGCCGCGTCCCTGCGTCATAGCGCGGAGAACCGTAGGATAATCCGCAAGCTCTGCCTTGGGAGCAGATGCGTGAACTACCGTGTAGCCCTCTTTTTCCTCGCTTGCGTCCATACCCATAACTGCCGCGCGACGCTTGTTGAGGTCACCCATAACGTCACCGACCATGTACTCGGGAACGAGAACGTCAAGATCACCAACGGGCTCGAGAAGCACGGGATTTGCAAGCTCCAAGCACTTCTTGTATGCAAGAGAAGCCGCGGTCTTGAAGGAAAGCTCATCGGAGTCAACTGCGTGGTAAGAACCGTCGTGCAGGTCTGCTGCAAGACGAGTCATAGGATAGCCGTACGCACCCTTGAGCATAGCGTCCTGAAGTCCCTTTTCAACTGCGGGGTTGAAGTTCTTGGGAACTACGCCGCCGACAACGGAAACGGTAAAGGTGAGTCCTTCCTCCTCTGAAGGCGAGAACTTGATCCATACGTGACCGAACTGACCCGATCCACCGTTCTGCTTCTTGTGCTTACCTTCTACGTCAACAGTCTTTGTGATCTTCTCTCTATACGGAATAGCGGGAATCTCATACTTGATATTTACACCGAATCTGTTCTTGAGGTTAGCCGCAAGAATAGTCAAGTGCATATCGCCCATAGCGTAGATGAGCTGCTGGTTGGTTTCGGGATTGTTTTCGTATCTGAGGGTTCTGTCCTCCTCGGTCATTCTTGCAATTGCCTGCGAGATCTTGCTCTCGTCCTTTGCGGTGAGAGGATACATAGCTCTGCAATAGTAAGGAGTTGCATATTTAACGGACTTGTATTCAACTGTGCCCGATACGGAGAGGGTGTCGCCTGTGTTGGTATCGGAAAGCTTGGAAACCATACCGATATCGCCGCAAGCCAGCTCGTCAACCTCGATCTGCTTGTTACCCTTCATAATGTAGATGTGAGCGAACTTTTCGTCAGCACCGCTTCTTGCGTTCTTAAGAGTGACGTCTTTCTTTATAGAGCCGTTCATAACCTTGAAGAAGGACATTTTTCCTACGAACGGGTCAGCGACCGTCTTGAATACGAATATTGCGGGAGTGCCATCAAGCTCGATTGCAACGTCCGCGCCGTCAGCTGCCTTTTCTACCTTCTTTGCGGTGTGTCTGGGGAAGGACGCTGCGATGGAGTCCATCATAGCGATAACGCCCCAAAGACGTGTAGCCGCGCCGCAATATACGGGAGTGATAGAGCCGTCGATAATACCCTGATGGAGCGCTTCAACGGATTCTTCCTTGGTGAAGGGCTCGCCCTCAAAGAATTTCTCCATAAGCTCCTCGCTTGTTCCTGCGAGCGCCTCGTTGAGAACGTCCTTGTACTTCTCTGCCTCTGCCTCAAGTGCAGGGGTCATGTCTGTGGGCATTCTCTTTCCGCTGTCATCATATACGTATGCCTGCATATCAAGCAGATCGATCATGGTGAGGTCCTTACCGTTCTTTCCGACAGGAATGAATACGGGGCAGAGAGATTTGCCGAACTTGTCGTGCAGCTGGTTGAAGGTTGCGCCGAAGTGAGCGTCGTAGTTATCGCACTTGTTGATAAAGAATGCTCTCGGAATACCTGCAGTAACCGCCTTATCCCAAGCAAGCTCTGTTCCTACCTCCATGCCTGCCTTGCCGTCAACGCAGATAACGCAGGAATCTGCAACGCGTGCCGCCTGAGTTACCTCGCCCTCGAAGTCAAGGTATCCGGGGGTGTCTATAATATTGATCTTAACATCTTTCCAGAAAACGTGCGCCAAGGATGCGGAAAGAGAGAATTTTCTTACCTGCTCCTCTGCGTCGTAGTCGCATACGGTGTTACCGTCGGGCACGTTACCGAGACGGTCTGTTCCGCCGCTTACGAAAAGCATTGCCTCTGCCAAAGAGGTCTTGCCGCTTCCGCCGTGTCCCGCAAGCATTATGTTACGAATTTGCTTTGTGTTGTACTGAGCCATAGTCGTGTTCCTTAACCCGCAATATTTCACGGGTCCCTTTCATTATGTGAGACTTTTGCATTACGTTATACTCATTTTGCGCTAACATTTGTACGCTCTGTATATAACTAACATAAATATTATACAACATTTTGATGATATTTTCAACAATTTTACATCATTTTTTTCTGCTCGATTTGTAGAAGTTGCACCTTGTTTTTTGTACATTTATCACAATTATAGCGCGATATTGGCAAAAAAACGGCATTTTTCGTCATTTTATACGCGACAGGCAAAAAATATCGCGGCAGTAAAAATTCCTGCCGCGATATTGCTCTGCTTTGTTTTTGTAATTATCCGAGTCTGGAAAAACCGAAGCTGTTTACAAGCGCGTTTATCTTCTCTCCGCGACGGCACATAGGGCATTCGTGAGATTGATAGAGCGCGTAATTATCAAGGTCGTTGGGATTGAATACGGAATGAACGGGGTGTCCCATGCACTCGTCTGCGGTTGCAAATATAGATGCGATTCCCGTAACCGTTCCGCCGTAATATCCGACCGCCTCGATCGCCGCCTTCGCCGTGTATCCCGTGTTGACCGAAGCCGCAAGCACAAGCACGTGCTTACCCTCTATCATGGGAGTCATACTGTCACGGAAAATGAGCTGGTTTCCTGCGGTCTGCTCGGGGGTGACGATATAAACGGTCTGGTGAGCGTTCATGTTCATAAAGTCATTTTTTGTAAGCTCTGCAGCAAGACACGTTCCTATGACCTGCATCTCGTCAAGGCACAGAATGGTATCCACTATCGTATTTTTACTGTAATACGACGCAAGCTCCTTGGCAACCGCGGTCGCCTCGGAAAGACGCGACTTCTGGAGAGTTACGTCAATGTAATAGTTGGTATGGCATCTGCCCGTGGCAAAGTGTCCGCGCGATACGCGCAGAAAAAGATTTTTTCTTTTTGTGTTTATCTTATAGGTCGAGATCGTAGGCATATTATATCCCCTTTCGGCTATCTTATAAAATAATTTTACTCTAAAAATTGCTATCTGTCAAGAGGGTGCTTTTTTGTCGCTCCAATTATTTTATCCCGAACAGCGCTCGGGCATTTTTAGTAGTCAGCGCGGCAATTTCATCAAACGTCTTGCCATGAACCTCGGCAACTGTCGCGACAGTATTCTGCATGTATATCGAATTGTTCAATTTGCCCCTGTGCGGAACGGGAGCAAGATACGGCGCATCGGTTTCGATGAGCAGGCGGTCAAGAGGAACTGCGGCGCACGCCTCTCTGACGCGCTCGGCATTCTTGAAGGTCACCGTGCCCGAAAACGACACATACCAGCCAAGCTTGACTATTTCCTTTATCATTTCCGCGCTCATACTGCAGCTGTGAAGCACTCCATGAACACAAGGAAACGATTTTATCATTTGGAGCGTGTCCGCGTGCGCATCACGGTTATGTATGATGACGGGAAGCCCCAGCTCCTCTGCCAAGGACATCTGACGGGCAAAAAAATCCGCCTGACGCGCCTTGTCCACGGGCTGCCAATAGTAATCGAAGCCGATCTCGCCGATCGCCACGATTTTTTGACTCTTTCTTGTATTTTCGTCACCGATAAGCTCGCGTATTCGCGCAATCTCCACCTCGGCACAGTCAAGGCATACGTTTTGCGCGTCGGACGGGTGAATTCCCACCGCCGCGTACATAAACGGATATTTTTTTGCCTGCTCTATGGAGGCAACGCTGTTCTCAAAATTAGTTCCCACGTTTATAACGCCGCAGACCGTATCCTCAAATTCTCGCGAGCCGAGAAGCGCGTCCGCTTCCCCGTCAAGCTCACAAAATTTTGAGTCGGTATAATGCGCGTGGGTATCAAATATTCTTTCCATTTCTCACCTGTAATCAAATCGCTTGCCGACAACCTCGACGCTATCTCTGCCGCCCGACATCTCCTGGAGCTTCTCGCGAAGCTCCGATACGCGCGTTTCCTTGATGGCGAAACGGACAGTAACCTTGTCGGCGAAATCCGTGCCGTCGATTATCGCGGCGAAGGTAGGGAGCAGAACGTTGTATTTCTGATAATCCGAATATGAACATTCAAGCGACAACTCGGCGTACTGCTCGTACGTAATTATTTTTGCGGCATCAAGCGCTATCTTTGCGCCGTGCGAATACGCGCGAACCAGACCGCCCGCGCCCAGAAGTATCCCGCCGAAATAGCGCGTCACGACCACGACCGCGTCATCAACGCCGCTCTTCCTGATAACGTCGAGAATGGGCATTCCCGCAGTTCCCTGCGGCTCACCGTCATCGGAGTATCTTGCCACGATACCTCCCTTTAAGACGTAAGCCCAGCAGTTATGTGTGGCGTCCGAATATTCCTTTTTCAGATTTTTGACGTATTGCGCCGCCTCCTCCTCGCTCTCGACGTGCTTGGCGTGACCGATAAAGAGTGAGCGTCGCTCCTCAAACTCGTCACAGCCCTCGCCGCCCAGAGTGGTGTATAGCGTAGGCGTGTTTTCTTCTATCATAATCAATAATCCTCGTCGTCGGTTTTTTCTGTCGGTTGAGTGTCGTATTTTTTGAGCATACCGCGCACCTTTCCGTCAACTATTGCCGTGACGGTCATAAATTCGTTGCCGTATTCCACGTCCTCAACGGTGGCGTCGCGGTAAAGACGGTTGAGTGCGCCCGCCTCGGCGTTGGGGATGCGGAACGTAACGCGGCTCTTGCCCTCGTGAACAAGCTCCTCAAGCATCT
>JAZRFU010000030.1:0-14852 GCA_045643865.1 Eubacteriales bacterium | reverse complement strand
AAACCATCTGTCGCCCTCGTAGTTGAAGTTATCAACTCTTACCTCCATATATACGCCATCGAGCAGGTTGATCTGGTTGGTTGTCTGAACGGTAACGTAGGGGGTAGATGTAGTCCACTGTGCGGGGATTACGTGCAGACCTTCCTCGGTGTACTCGTAACCTGCGATAGATCTTCTTTCATCGGGGTCCTCAATATAGTCATCTGCCTTGGCTGAATATACAGACCATTCACCCTTAGCACCAACGTCCGCAGACGCAGGAACTGCTATAACTACGGCTGTTGTAACAAGCATTGCGATAACGAGCAACGCCGCGAGAATTTTTTTCATAACTGTTCTCCTTATGTAATGTGGTTGTATTGCAAAAGCCAACTTTTGCACCAATAATATTTTATCATTTTTAACACAAAAAGTAAATTAGCAATATCCACAAAAACATTCTAATAACTTTGTGCTATTTATACAATAAAGCCCCCCGCCACGCATGACGGGGGGCTTTATTGGTTTATCTGCGTTCAAAACTTACGCTAAAAATCAGTTCTCTTTCTTCTTAAAGGAGATAAGACCTGCAGCTGCGATAGCTATTACTGCGATAGCACCGACACCTGCAACCGATCCGCATCCCGTGTTAACGTTAATATTAACCGCGGGAGCTGTAGTTACCTCTTCCTGCTTTGTAGTAGTCTCTTCCTGCTTTGCGGTTGTGGTTTCCTCAACGGTTGTAGTTTCCTCAACGGTTGTAGTTTCCTCTACGGTTGTAGTTTCCTCTACGGTTGTAGTTTCCTCTACGGTTGTAGTTTCCTCTACAGTTGTAGTTTCCTCTACAGTTGTAGTTCCCTCTGCGGTTGTAGTCTGCTCAACGGTTGTGGTCTGCTCAACAGTTGTAGTTTCCTCTACAGTTGTAGTTTCCTCTACAGTTGTGGTCTGCTCTGCCGTAGTAGTGTCGTCTTCAGGCTCACTGCTAAGTACGTTGTAAAGGAATTCCTCATAGTATCCTTCTGCTTCTGCTTCATCTTTGAAGAAGCCAACTCCGCAAACCTCTATCTTGTTTCTCTGAGCATCAGTGTACTTAACTCCGTTGAGGTCAATACGAATGCCATTTATTCTCTGAGGACCTGTAAATTGGTCAGCAAAATAGCTGTAGTCCAACAAGAAATAAGTATATTTGTCTCCTGTAACCGTATCGTATACGCTACCACCGTTAAGAGGGGGCACTTCCATACCGGCATGGAATCTATACTGAGTATCTGCTGCACCCTTGATTCCTACTTCTCCTGCCATGTAATAAGCTTCTATATTTTCTGTGCCTTGACATTCAGGATTATTAGGATCGTCATAAGTACATGAGCAATAGTTCTTCACGATAACGAGAACTATCGGGAAATCCTTTGCATCGTAAGAAACTGTATTCTTAACTCTGAACGTAACCGCTCCGCGATTGTTGTTCTTATAGGTCATGAGAACGTTGTCGTTTTCCAAAATATCAATGATCGTCTGAGAGTCACTGAAGGGCTTCACCTTAATGTCAGAGTTAGCAGTTGAGCCGTTAAGAAATACCGCAGGCATTCCTTCTTCAACGTTACTTGAGGGCTGTACTTCAATGATATCACTGGATTTATTTTCAGGATCACGTCTATCCATTCCGACAGGAACAGTTGCATTTTCGGGAGTATTACCGAACTTAACAACCGTGCACTCCGCAGTACCGTTTGTCACAGAGTTCTGCATGGAGAATCCTATATATGCTTCGCTGTTCTGGTAATCATCAAAATATCTGGTTACCGCTTCGTTGTACTCATCACTTGCAGCACGACCGTTTACCCAGCATTCGTAAACCTCGTTAACATTATCCCACTTGATTTGGAAGGTATACACCGGCTTACCGTTTCCGTCAGACTTAAAAAGATCGCTGAGATTCTTCAAGTCGTTCGTTCCCTCGGACTTATTCTCCTCGGTATCATCATACCAAGCCACAAGATCTAATGTTCCAAGCGGAACGTCCTTTGTTTTTGCTTCTTCTTCGGAATAAGGTCTCAAAAGAACGTGAGCGCCAAGACCGTAGTCCTGATCAAGGAATCCGAGCTGTACGTTCTTTTCATCCCAGATGCTGAATCCAAACCATCTGTCGCCCTCGTAGTTGAAGTTATCAACTCTTACCTCCATATATACACCGTCGCGAAGATTTACCTTGTTGGTAGTCTGAACGGTAACGTAGGGGGTAGATGTAGTCCACTGCGCGGGGATTACGTGCAGACCGTCATCAGTATATTCATATCCGGCAATAGATCCCTTATCGTCTTCATCCTCAACATAGTCATCATGCTTTGCGGAATATACAGACCAATCACCCTTTGCGCCAACGTCTGCAGAGACAGGCACCGCAATAACAACAGCTGTTGTAACAAGCATTGCTATAACAAGCAATGTAGCCAGAATTTTTTTCATAGTTTTTCTCCTTAAATATTGTAATTGCTCCGCAAAAGTAAAACTCTTGCTCCAGTATTATTATACCATGTCAAGTCCCGATTGTAAATGTGCAACATTAACAAAAATTTCCGCCATCATTGTGCAATGTGTCCAATGATGATGGAATTTTTTTACATTTGCGGCTGCTTTTGAGGTCAACTACACAATTTAGTTTTCGATGTTTTTCCCTGCCAAGTGTTCTTTTCAAACATTTTTTTGTCGATATTATTGATTACAACGGTCTTTTTTCGACTCCATTCGGGAGCTAAAAGCTCGCTTTGCATTCCGTCACCCGTAAGACGTCCAATAACCGTATCCGATGGCAAAAGCTCAAGCGCCGCCACAACCGTATCGACGTAATCGTCCATCGTCATCGGAGTGTATTCTCCTCTGATATACATATCCGCAAGCGCCGTATTTTGAATAACATGCAAAAGATGTATTTTAATCTGCTCAGGAGCAAGCTCTGCCACCTTTTTTACCGTTTCGAGCATCATTTCCCTATCCTCACCCGGCAGACCGAATATCAGATGCACGCACACGTTTATTTTGGGTGATGCCTCGCGCAAGCGACGGTAGCCGTCCTCAAAATCTGCGTACGTATGACCTCGGTTTATAATTTCCGCCGTTCTGTCGTGTGCGCTCTGCAGTCCCAGCTCGACTGTCAGCACCACTCTCTCGGCAAGCTCGGCAAGGTATTCAAGCACATCGTCCTCAAGGCAATCGGCGCGCGTGGCTATATTAAGTCCCACAACTCCCTTTTGCGCCATTATCGGCTCTATCTTCTGCTTTATGACCTCAAGGGGCGCGTACGTATTCGTGTGTGCTTGAAAATACGGTATGTATTTATCCGTTTTCCATTTTGACGCAAGCTGATCGCGCGTCAGCTCAAACTGCTCGACAACATCCATAGCTCCATCCTGCGCGAAATCTCCGCTTCCGCGAGGTGAGCAATATATACAGCCGCCGTGTGCACATTTTCCGTCAATATTCGGACAGGTAAAGCCCGCATCTATCGGTATTTTCATGCACTTACCGCCAAACGTTTTTCGCAGATAATAGTCATACGTATAATACCTTTTGTTAGTATCGCTGTTTTTATAAGGATTGGTATCCACCTGAGTTTTTCCCATTCGATTACCTCTTTTAATTTATTTTATGTCAATCAAGGGCGACCGCAGGGTCGCCCTTGAGAGCAAATTGGCTCAAGCCATATATTTTTCACACGCCGCCAGCTTTACACAAAGCGTAAACACCTTCATGGCGCGCTCAAGATCCTCGTTTGACGGATAAGTGGGCGCGATACGGATATTACTGTCATCTGCGTCTATTCCGTAAGGATAGGTAGCTCCTACCGCAGTCATAGTAACTCCCGCCTCGCGTACAAGCTCGTACGTTCTTTTAGCACAGCCCTTTTCCGTGAAAAAGCTTACGAAATAACCGCCGTTGGGGTTATTCCAGCTTGCAATTCCAAGTCCGCCAAGCTCTCGCTCCAGAATTTCCTTGACAATTGCAAATTTGGGGGCGATTATCGCCGCATGCTTTTTCATGTGCTCACGTATTGCCTGGGCGTTTTTGAAGAATTTTACGTGGCGGAGCTGATTTATCTTATCAAAGCCGATCGTTTGCACAGTCATTACCGATTTTATCTGCGCAAGGTTATTTTCACTTGCCGCCAAGATAGCCACGCCTGCTCCGGGATAGGTTATCTTTGAGGTCGAAGCAAAATAGAACACTCTGTCCTCATGTCCTGCACGACCGCACTCCTCAAATATGTCAAGCAGCTCATCTCCCTCGTCATAGAGGTCGTGTATCGCGTAAGCGTTATCCCACATAATGCGGAAATCGGGCGCGGCGGTCTTCATATTTGCAAGACGTCTTACCGTTTCGTCGGAATAAGTTATTCCGTCGGGATTTGAATACTTGGGATTACACCAGATTCCCTTTACCGTAGGATCTTTAACAAGCTCCTCTACCGCGTCCATATCGGGACCCGTGGGTGTCATATTTACGTTTACCATTTCAATGTCGAGTGATTCGGTGACCTTGAAATGACGGTCATATCCGGGAACGGGACAAATAAATTTTATCTTATCTTCCTTGCACCACGCTTTCTCGCTTCCAACAACGCCGTACAGCATTGCGCGGCTGAGCGTATCGTACATAAGATTGAGCGAGGAGCTTCCACCGACGAATATTTTGCTTGCGGGTATATCAAGAAGCTCAGAGAACAGCTTTTTCGCCTCAGGCAGACCGTCAAGCAATCCGTAGTTGCGGCAATCAAATCCGTTTTCCGCCTTGCAATCTGATGCGTCCTTAAGACATGTCAGTATTCCATCGGATAGGTCAAGCTGCTCGCGGCAGGGCTTTCCTCGGGATATGTCAAGCGACATACCTATATTTTTTATGTCCTGATATTCCTTTTTCAGTGTTTCATACTCCGCAACGAGTGCGGATCGGGGCATTTCACAGTACTTCATCAAACTCTCCAAACAAACCGTTTTTTATGGCTTTAATAAGCATATGTGCTATTATACCATACGCGCAACAAAAAAGCAAGATATATTTTTGAATTTTGCAAAAAATTATTATTTTTTATGTTTTTCCCAGAAAATTCGGGCTATTTCTGCAAGTGAGCGAGCATTTCCTGCATATTGCGCGCTTTTCCAATCGTGTAAAAACATGCTTCTGTACTTCGGCTCGGCATATCTGTCATCAACAAGGACCGCTATGCCGACGTCACTCTCCGTGCGTATAACTCTGCCTACCGCCTGCAATACTCCGTTCATTCCGGGATAGGTATATGCATAGTCATAGCCCGCTCCGCATTTGTCCTCATAATAGTCCCTGATTATATTGTTCTCGCTGGACAATCCGGGCAGACCCACTCCTACCACCATAACTCCTATCAGCTTCTCTCCCGGCAGGTCTATTCCCTCGGAGAACGATCCGCCGAGCACGCAAAATCCGATCCGCGTTTTACCGTCGTCATTAAACGTGGATATAAACGTCTCTTTTTCGGCTACGGACATGTTTTTCTTCTGCACGAGCGTCATTACATTGGGATATTTTGCGCAGAATATACGTCTTACCTGCTCCATGTAGTTGTATGACGGGAAATATATCATATAATTTCCCGATTTCGATGATGCAAGCGCCGCAATACATGATGCTATTTTTTTATAAGAGCCGTCGCGGTCCTCATAGCGCGTGCTTATGCTATCTACGACCGCAACGCAGAAATTGTCTTTCGGAAATGGCGATGGGAAGCTGACGGAAACAGTATCCTTATCTCCGCCAAGTATATCCGCAAAGTAGTCAGTAGGTGTCAGCGTTGCCGAGAAAAGAACCGATGCGTGCGCGCGAGCAAGCAGCTCGGACAGTCGCACAGACGGATCAAGGCAGTACAAAAGAACGGAAATATCTGTTCCGTTCTGATGAACGTAGGTGACGTACTGACGGTCGTATCCGTCCACCGCTTTCTTGAATTCATATACCTTGAATGAAAGATCCTCCGCGACAAAATACACCTGCTCATCGGTACGGCGTTTCATAAATGCATCAAGCTTGCGCGAAAATTCATCAAGCTCGCCTATAAATCTATCAGGCATACTGCGACTTACGCTGAAGCCGACTACCGTTCCGTCTGCCATAACTCGCGCGCTATCTCTGCAAAGCTCCGACAGGCGTGAAAATCCGTCCATCATCTTCTCGCAAGCAGAGCGCAACGGTGCGTTCTCGTCAAGCAAGCCGTAAAGCGCGGCAAAATCGCCCGTGGCAAGAGCTGAGGAAAACATTTCTCTCGCTCTGTCGGGCAGGTTGTGCGCCTCGTCTATAAGGAATATATACTTTTCAGAATTGTCGCCGTGACTGTCAAAATAGCGTTTAAGATAAACTGTCGGAGAAAATACGTAGTTATAATCGCATATTATGACGTCGCAAAGCTCGGAAAGATCAAGCGATAGCTCGTATGGGCAGATCTTGTGCTTTATCGCGCAATTTACGATGTCGTTGTTGTCGAAAATATCCGCTCCCGAAAGCAGCTCCGCGATAGCCGTCTCTGCCCTGTCGTAATATCCCTTTGCATACGGACACGCTTCAGGGTTGCAATTTGACGAGAGCCGTCCTCCGCGCAGCTTTGCCATAGCATTTTGGCACATGGTCTCGCGCGAATATATGACCGTCGCGCGCAGCTTCATTCCCGTCGAATTCATCTTGGACATTGCCGAGAGCGCCTCGCGCCGTATGCTCTGCTTTGAGGTCAGATAAAATATCTTATCGGCATATCCCTCGCCCACACATTTTACAGACGGAAAAAGCGTTGATACGGTCTTACCTATTCCCGTAGGCGCTTGACAAAAAAGTCGCTTGCCGTGCTTTATATCGCGATAACATTCCTTTATCATTTCAGCTTGACTGTCGCGCAGAGTACTATACGGGAACACAACGTTCGCAGCCGTCGGCAATCGGTCGCGGAAGCGCTCTCGCAGTATTTTAGCGCGCCACTCCACGCGGCATATAAGATCCATGTATGCCCCTCGCAGCTCGTCCAATGATACGGCGCGCTCTGAAAACTCAAGCTCATTCTCCTCAGAGTCGTAAAATACCGTTCTTATTCTTACCGAATCTACGTTTTTAGCTCTGCAAATAAAATATGCGTAGCAATAAAGCCGCGCGGTATGATATGCCTGCGACTCCATATCCAAGGTAGCTTTCTTCTTTTGGCGTATTCCGTCCACCGTGTACTGACCGTCAACACATATTATGCCGTCCGCCCTACCCTCGACACAAAAGTATATATCTCCAAGCTTAACTGTATTGGATAGCTCGACGCTATCGTAATATCTCATACCAAAAAGAGCGTGCAGGCGGTCGTATATTTTTTGTCTGTCCGACGCTCTCGCTCCGCCGACCGATGATCCGCGACGGCTATCTATATCCTTGCACGAAAAAGCACGCGAGCAAAGCTCCTCGACCGTCATTTCGATACTATCCGATACGCTATTATATCTCATATACGACCTCCTTTCCCTTTTTTCGTCTATATTCTTATTATACCATCGGCAACCGCGCTTGTCAATCAACAATCTTACTCCACGATGAAATTTACCATATTTTTAGGGGTTACATTTTTCCCCTATCCGTATTATAATAATAGTATATAAAAGACGGACCGCCCCTCATATTTTGACGCGGCGGCAGAAAGGACTCTGTATGGAACTGATACTTATAAATGATTCAAAGCTTAAGATCATGCTTGACGAGCAGGATATGAGAGCATACAATATCTGCGACGAGGGTGACTGCTCGCAATTTGAAACCCGAAAGGCAATCCGTGATATTCTTGATCGTGCCCGTGAGGAAATCGGATTTAACACCGAGGGGGCAGAAATCTTCGTTCAGCTTTACTCCTCTAAAAAGGGCGGATGCGAGCTTTTCGTGACTAAAAATCCCGTTTCCGCCAGTGCTCTGCCCGCAGAGCTTCCCGACAAAAAGGTAAAGCCGCGCAAGGATTCCTCCAAATCCGGTAAAGCCGACGCAGGAGAAGCACTGTCTGTCAGGAGATCTACAGCTCCAACGTCGACTAAGCGCGCAGACGGCGGAAGATTGGCGTTTTCATTCTCCTCTCTCCGTGATATATGTACAGTATGCCGACGAATGAATGAGGACGAGGACATACCCGAGAGTCGCGCCTTTCGCGACGTAGAGGGGAGCTTTTATCTTCTTTTGTGGGGCACGGGAATGAGCGCTTACACACGGCTTGACAGATTCTCCTTTATCTCCGAATTCGGCGCGCGAGAAAGATTTGACGATCTGAATACATATCTCGGAGAATACGGACGCATTATCTGCCCTGACAAAGCCATCCAAACACTTGCCGAGTTCTGATTTTTCATAAAATTATCTCCCGACACTTGCAATCGGGGGATTTTTTTGTTATAATGAATGTAATAAATCGTAGCCACGGAGGATTACCGTATGAATTGGCAAGAACTTGAGAGCGCGTGCTCGTCCTGTGAGAGATGCTCTCTTTGCAAAACGCGCACAAATTGCGTGTTCGGCGTAGGCAACAAAAACGCTGACATTATGTTCGTGGGAGAAGCTCCCGGCGAGCAGGAGGATCTGTCGGGCGTTCCCTTTGTAGGTCGCGCAGGTCAGCTGCTGGATAAGTTTCTCTACGCGGTGGATATTGACCGAAATGACGTGTACATAGCTAACATATTAAAATGCCGTCCTCCAAAAAACCGCGATCCTCTGCCCGAGGAGGAGGATATGTGCATAGATTATCTGCGTCAGCAGGTTGCTCTCATAAACCCCAAGGTGATCGTTTGCCTTGGTCGTATATCGGCTATGCGACTCATTAAGCCCGACTTCAAGATCACACAGGAGCACGGAGTATGGTTCAAAAAGGGCGGATATCTTATGACCGCCGTATATCACCCTGCCGCGCTCTTGCGCGATCCTCGCAAAAAAGAGGATATGCTTGAGGATATGAAAAAAATAAAGGAAAAGATTTCCGAGGAGCTGTAAATAATATGAATTTCGAGGACCTGTATATTGTGGTCGCGATGATGTTTGTGCTTATAGCTGTGGGATTCGTCTGCCGCAAGCTCAATATTATAAGCGATCAAGCACTTAAAATCTTTTCCAAAATCATGCTTGCGTTAGGCCAGCCCGCAATGATAATCAATGCGCTGGCAAATACCCCGTATTCGCAAGAAAACCTCAAAATTGCGGGAATAACCACCCTGCTTGGACTGATACTTCACGCAGTCCTCGCCGTGCTTGGCTATTTGGGAGCCATTCCGCTCAAAAAATTTACCGAAAAGCGCAATATAGCCGAGTTTGCTTTTATCTTTGCAAACTGTGCCTTCATCGGATTCCCCATATTCAACGCACTTTTCCCCGAGCTTGGCTCGTTTATGACTTCTTTCCTTATCATAAGCTTCCAGATCTACGTATGGACTTGGGGACTGATGATATTTGCGCGTGGAAATGATAGCGTAAAAATATCCGTGAAATCTATGTTGATCAATCTTGGCACAGTACCCTGCGCGATCGGAACAGTGTTATTTTTGTTGAAGCATCCGTCCGTGAATTTTGTTCTTCCCGAATTTATCACCAGCGCGCTCGGTTATCTGCAAGGAATTTGCACTCCCCTCTCACTCCTTATGATAGGAGCGCTTATTGCCAAGCAAAAGCCGAAGCAGATGTTCTGCCACTGGCATATATACTACTTCAACGTTATAAAGCTATTCGTGATCCCGTTGATAATATGTCTTATATGTAAGCTTTTGAATATTCCGTATATGTACACGATGTTCGCCACGGCTGCCGCGGCGCTTCCGTCCGCCGCATCTGCAACGATGTTTGCAGAAACATATGGCGGAGATTCGGAGTATGCGGCGCTCACGGTTGGAACGTCATCACTGATCTCGGTATTTTCGCTTCCCTTCATACTGATGTTAGCCGAATGGATATTCGCACTTTGAAAATCAATATAGAATACAAAAAACACGCGTGCCTGCACGCGTGTTTTTATTTGTTAGTATCATTATAGTAGATTATATCGTCGGGTAGATAGAGATTAAGCTTTTCTCTGGCAATTCGCACTATGTAATCGTAGTCAACAGGACAATCTATGAGGTATTCGAGCCGCTCGATCTCATTCTCATATTCCTCGACCTTTTCTTCAAGCGCTTCCTTCTCTCTCTGAAGCTCACTGTACTTCATAAGCGAGGTGACAAACATACCTATTGACACCACCAAAAGTATGGCAAGCGTGGAGCGCAGCAGCACCTTGACCATAGGGGTGCGGACTCCTTTTTTTACTGCTATTTCAAGATTCTTTTCGGATATTTCGTCGATAGTGTCAGACGTGCTTATATCCAAAGCTGATCCTGTTTTCTTTTTTATATCCTGATAATCGGGCATTTATATCTTCCTCTCCGTCGCCTGCCGTATGGGCGGCAACGATAAGCTCTGTCGCGTCATTTTGCTTCTGACGGCGCATTTTTTCTCTTTCTTTTATTTTACCAATTATTTTGCCGATTGTCAAGCGATATAACCTTACAAATACGCAAAATATTGCTCTTATGGGCACTAAAATTATTTTTATGAGTGCGCGCACAAGCTTTTTTACGGCACGAGCTATCCTTGCATTTATTTTAAGTATAAGCTTGCCCACTGTAAAATAATATACGCACAAGCCGAGCAGCATGCCGATATATACCAGTCCGCGAAATACACCGCCGCTGATCGTATACGTCATAGCTATCGCACACAAAGCAAACAAGCCCCAGAATGTAACGTCGGCGAAAAACGTCACCGTTGCCGCAACGGCATTTTTCAGTGTAAATCTGCTACGTGGCTCTCGGTAAACTCCGTATTCCACGCCCACAAGCATTTTGCCAAGCCGTATGACGTCATAAATGACTCCCATCAACGCACCCGCTATCAACGAGTTCAAAAGCAACCCAAGCAGAAGCTTCTGCGACAGATCTATCATACAAAAACACCTCTGTCTTCAATCCTGGCGCTTGCCAAAAAGCCCCTTTTTAACCGTAGGTCTGCTTTCGTAATAATAAAGTCCGTTGATTTTGCCATCTATCACGACGTTCCCGTCCGTTATATTGAGCACGGTTATATGTAATCCCTCTCCCTCTATCGCCATCTCGCCGCAATCCGTTTTAAGCGCAACTCCGTTTTCGTCAAAGCTTATAACATCGCAAACTCCGCTTATATCCAAGCCTGCGCGCGCAGAAGATGAAAATGAGTGACGGGGCCTTGCTCCCGATGATACCATATCATTCATACAACAAAAAAACACCTCCGCATACAGCATCTCTGATACAGTATATGCGGAGGGTTTTCCGATTATTCAATTACCTCATAGAGCGACGACGCATCCGTCTTCGCCGTGAATTCCTTTATATCAAGAACTCTTACCTTGAGAGTTCTCTGCCCGAACGTTACCTCAATAACGTCACCCATCTTAACGTCGTAGGACGCTTTGGCAGGTCTGCCATTGACGGTTACGTGAGCGGAATCACAGGCGTCGTTTGCAATCGTGCGCCTTTTGATGATTCTTGAAACCTTCAGATATTTATCAAGTCGCATTTATTAGCCGTTAACTTTGTCCTTAAGAGTGCTACCTGCGCTAAATGCAACGTACTTGGATGCGGGGATCTCAACTGCTTCGCCGGTCTTGGGGTTTCTACCGGTTCTTGCTGCGCGCTCTTTAACTTCGAAGCTGCCAAAGCCGGTGATCTTAACGTCGCCGCCTGCTGCGAGCTCTGCTGCGATAACGTCGAGAACTGCGCTAACTGCTGCTGCTGCTTCCTTCTTAGTGATCTGGGCCTTTGCTGCTACTGCATCGGTAAGCTGTAACTTGTTCATAATATACCTCTTTCTTTTTTTATAAATTTCCAAGCTGACTAAAAAGTGTACAAATGTAACACCCAAACGGTCAACTTGCTTTATTTGTTTAGTTAATTATACCATATAAAACGTATGATTGCAATAGTTTTTATGAATTTTATATGCAAAAACCCGACTTTTTTTGTCTTTTTTCTGATTTTTTTGTTATTTTGTATGTTTTATACTATCCCACACCTCGTCAAGCTCTGCCATAGTCATATTCTCGACGCTTTTTCCTTGTTTCAAAACGGCTTTTTCAACTTTTTCAAATCTGTCTATAAACTTGTTGGTTGCGCAGTACAGTGACTCCTCACTGTCCACTCCGATCTTGCGCGCAAGACTGGTTCCTGTGAGCAGAAGGTCGCCCATCTCCTCCTTGAGCGCGTCGGGATCTCCGTCCTTCATTGCCGCCTTGATCTCATCTATCTCCTCATACAGCTTATCAAAAACCGCCTCGGTGGTTTCAAAATCAAAGAACGATGCCTTCTTGCCCACCTTCTCTGCTCTCATCAGCGCGGGCAGCATCGGGGGGATGGAGCGCAGCTTGTCGGTCAGCGTATTTCTCTGCTTCTCCACGCCCTTTATCTTGTCCCAATTCGCAAGGACGTCCTCGCTGTTGTCAAGCTTCAGCTCGCCGAAAACGTGGGGATGGCGGTGTATGAGCTTTGCGCATATATCATTGGATACGTTGTCCATATCAAATCTGTCCGCCTCGCGCTCAATGTCCGCGTGGAATACGATTTGAAGTAAAACGTCACCAAGCTCCTCGCGCAAAAGCTTTGGATCTTCCGTGTCTATCGCCTCTATGACCTCATAGGTCTCCTCGATAAATCCGCGGCGCAAGCTCTTGTGATCCTGTTCCATATCCCAAGGACAACCGCCCTCGCCGCGCAAAAGACGCACGATAAGCACCAGATCATCAAAATTATACTCCGATTTATTCAGGAGATATTCCATTTTTTCCTTACGTTCTTCATGGGTGAATTGAGTCATCATTTTTTCGTCCTTCTTGATTTATTATTTATTGTTTATTTGCATTTTTATAACGTTGCGGTACAAATCGCTTCAAGACAGGCATCTCCGCCATCATATTTATATCTATTGCTCCCGTCATAAGTCCGATGGGAAGATATATAAGTGCCGCCACACCAATTGCAAGCAAGGTAAGGGGCGAGCTCTCTCCCATTCTTTTCTCCGCCAACATATATAATATCCTTGCCGACGTGACCGATATAAGCGACGCGGCAAACGGGCGTGCTACCGTGTCGGATATTCGTATCGGACTCGGCAACTGCTTGTTTATGCAGTAAAAGTTTATAGCATTTATGGTAAGGTCGCACAAAAGCGTGCTTATCGGTGCGCCTGCTATGCTAATGTCCTTATTTCCTATCAAAAAATATGCTAAAATTATTTTTATTATCGCTCCCGCCGTCATTGACCATATCGGTATTGACGCGCGTCCGTACGATTGCAGTATGGCGTTACCCACGGTAACAAGGCAGGATAGCGGCACGGAGAGCGAAAGTATTGAGAGCAATGGCGCAGACGTCACTATTGCCTGCTCCTCTCCCGAAAAGACCAATGAAAGTATCTGTGGCGCAAATAAGCAAAGTCCGAATGATATGGGCATTGCCAACATACAGGTGAGCTTTACCGCGTCACCTATTGCCCTGCGCTGTGCTCTCTCGTTTCCCTCTCCTATCGCAGCCGAAAGTGTTGGAACCAGCGGTAGTGATACCGCGGTTATAAGGGACGGTGCTACGCTAAAAAGCGGCACAGCAAGAGTCGTATAGCTTCCGTATGCGGAAAACACCTCGTCCGCGAGCATTCCCGCGCTCTGCATTCTTCGCAATATCATAGCCATATCTATGACTCTTACAATGCTTATCACTGCCGATGAAAGCGTTATCGGAAAAGCTATTCGCAAAAGCTTATATGCAATTTTTCGTTTTTCTGCCCTTTCCGTTCCACTCAGCGTCATCGGCTCTTTTACCCTCGCAAATCTTTGCGACAAGGCAAGATAAAGTGCCGAGACGGCAGTTCCAAGCGTTAATCCCATAACCGCAAACGCGGCGACTATCTCACCCGAAAAGCCCATATCAAAGGCGACAAATGCGAGCGCAAGTCCAATAAAAAGCTTGCCGAGCGCCTCTATGACCTGCGATATTGCGGTGGGAAGCATCTTGCCGAGCCCTTGAAAATATCCTCTGTACGCGCTGGATATGCATATTAAAAATACGGTTGGCGATATGGCGGCTATACAGTAAAACGCCTTATCGCTCCCAAAAAACTCCGCTAACGGCTTTGCAAGCGCCAGCATAGTAAATGCGCCCACGATGCCGAGTGCGAAAAAAAGCCGTAGTGCCACTCGCAGTATGTGCGCGGCGCGACTTTTGTTATCTCCGCTCGACGATATCAGAACAGACATCGCCACGGGCAAGCCCGACGTTGCGATCACGCAAAAGAGTGCGTATATCTCGTATGCGGAATTAAAATATCCCATACCCTCGCTCCCAAGAAGCTTGAGCATGGGAATTTTATATACAAGACCTATTATCTTGACTATAACGGCGGACAGTGATAAAACCAGAACGCCCGAAAAAAAGCTTTCGTTTTTTCTTTCCCTCTCAATTATGGATACCTGCTTTTTTCCGTCCTCTATCCTGTTTATCACATCTGCCACGCATATACCTCAATCAATCGAAATAGTGCGAAATAACTCTCTTTGCATTGCTGCGAAGAAGCTCCTCGTCGATCAAAGTATATGTGCCATTTTCATAAAGTATGTTACCGTCGCAAACGGTCATAAGCACGTTGGATTCCGTTGCGCTGTAAACAACTGTGGATTCAAAGTTATAAGACGGGATATTGTCAAACGCTTGCATATCGAGCAGGACAAGGTCCGCCTTCATGCCCACCTTTATCTCACCGCAATCATCTCTGCCCTGTGAGATAGCTCCGTTGCG
>JAZRFU010000029.1:0-8921 GCA_045643865.1 Eubacteriales bacterium | reverse complement strand
TTACCGCAGAGGGTCCACCTGTTCCCATTCCGAACACAGAAGTTAAGCTCTGCTGAGGCGACAATACTTGTCTGGCGACGGACCGGAAAGATAGCTCATTGCCAACATAAACAGCTAAGTCTATTCAAGATTTAGCTGTTTAACCTTTTATATACATCTATTTATTTTAAATATTCCTCCTTAGCTCAGTCGGTAGAGCACATGACTGTTAATCATGGGGTCGTTGGTTCAAGCCCAACAGGGGGAGCCAAGAAAAAAGACCGTTTTCGAACGGTCTTTTTTCTATCCAATCCGAAGGATTGGCATGTAATCTCACAGCAGGTGAGTATGTAATCGCCGAAGGCGTATGGCATCACGCGTCAGCGTGTATCCTCCTTCGGATTGATTACATTCAACACTTCGTGTTGATTCCATACCGCAGATAAGCTGCGGATTTCATCCACGCCTATTGGCGTGATTATATAGAGAGTTACGTTGAAGTCCTTGATTTTCAAGGACTTTTCGTATTTTTAGGGGGTAAAAAACACGCCCCATTCACCATTGCACCTTTTCCCCGACCTTTTGACCGGAAGGTGCGACTTTAGAAGAACATGTTGACTTTATATAGCCTTTGTGATACAATAAAATATAGAAATACATTGGAGAGATGAGTGTATGACTGTGAAGTTGGCGCTCGGAAAAAAATCTGTAGCAGCCGTTCCGATGAAGATTTTAAGCAAGTTGGAATCAAAAGATCATAAAGCAGAGGAGATACACAGTATGGAAAGCATTCAACCGACAAATCCTTTCAAGTTTAATTTGCAAAACATGAAAAAGGCAAAGCAGAGTCTAATGTTTTCGCCGAATGACGATTTTGTGGAGCAAAGAACAGCCATTTCAAAAAAGCTGCGTGAGCTTATTTCAATGCAAACACCGCTTGCACAATGCACACCGATTGTAGAGTCGGTTATGACCGATGATCCTCGATTTGACGAGATACGTATGGTTTTTGAGAGCGAGCCGGGATTCTTCATTCCTGCGCATCTTGTATATCCCAAGAGTTTCAAGGACAAGCTCCCTCTTGTCATTTGCTTGCAGGGTCATTCTCCCGGTATGCACGTATCGTTGGCGCGTAAGCCATACCCCTCAAGAGAAACGATTGAGGTTGAGGGGGATCGGGATTTTTGTATTCAGGCGGTCGCGCGCGGCTATGCCGCATTGGCGCTCGAACAGCGTGGCTTTGGCGAGCTGGGGTATGAGGGAAAAAGCTCCGACTGCTGTCACGACTTAGTGTGGCAATCGGCTTTGATGGAAAAAACGTTGCTTGGACAACGTATTTACGATATTTCGAACGCCATAACGGCAGTATTGTCCGCGTTTGACTTTATAGACGCAGATAGAATAGGTGTTATGGGAAATTCGGGCGGAGGAACATCCTCATATTACGCATCTTGCCTTGATGAGAGGATTAAGGTTTCTATGCCTTCATCGTCGTTCTGCTCCGTAGCGGATGCGTGGGGTGGGATTCACCACTGCGATTGCTCCTATATTGTGGGAATGCTGAAGTATTTCGAAATGGCAGACGCGTCCATATTGATAGCCCCTCGATATCTGATTGCTGTGAATGGAATTTACGATCACCTCCAGCCATTCGAGTCAGCAAAGAGCGAATTTGAACGGGTCAAGAGTATCTTCGCTGCCGCAGGAGCTGCCGATAATTGTCGTCTCGTGATTGGCGCCCAAGGTCACAGATTTTATGCCGATATCGCATGGGACGTTTTTGATGACTTCATTAACAGGTAATTTCGCACAATAGATTGGGCTTTATGATAACAAAGGTGGTGAGCTTGTGAAGCGGCTTGATTGTGTACTTAATGATTGTATCAAACGCGGTACGGTCGGACATGTTGCCGTTCGAGTTGGAATGGGCGAGAACGTAATATATGATACGTTTAGCGGCGACGTTGATCAAAACACACTTTTTGATATGGCTTCGGTTACAAAAATAATAGCGACGACCTCGCTTGCCTTGATCGCGCTCGATAGGGGATTACTTCATCTTGACGATACCGTTGATAAGTTTTATCCTACGCAAAAAGAATTGACGATCAAGAATTTGCTTACGCATACGATTGGAATCGGGCATAAGGCGTTGAACAAAGAGGGCTATACGTACGAAAATATTGCCTCTAAAATACTTGAAATTCCGTCGGATATCCCGATTGGCTCAGACGTGCTTTATAGCTGTCCCGCATTTATTTTGCTTGGCAAGATTCTTGAAAACGTATTTGGGCAGCCCCTTGAGATGTGCTTTGACAAGCGTGTAGCAACACCGCTTGACCTTTCATATACCTCTTTTTTGCCGTCAAATAAGCAAAATGTGGTGAATTCTAATCTTGAGGATGAGCTGCGCGGTGTAGTTAACGACTATAACTGTCAATTCCTTGGGGGCGTTGCGGGCAATGCCGGTGTGTTTTCCAATCTAACCGACGTCACAAAGTACGTGCACTTTTTGCTCAACAAAGGCGCTCCACTGATCAGCCAAGATACGTTTGCCGAGGCGGTGCGGAATTATACTCCCGATATGAGCGAGGCACGGGGACTTGGTTTTGTGTATGTAGATAATCGATACACGCAAACAGGAGGACTTTTTGAGAGCGGAGCTATCGGTCATTGCGGTCATACAGGGCAATCGGTGTTTGTTGATTACAGATCGGGACTGTACGTAATAATTTTGTCGGATGCGACTATATCTGTAACAAAAAAATACGGCTTTGATAACTATGATGAGGTAATGGATATGCGCGCCAAGCTACATAAGGCAATCAAACAAGATTTGGCAGAAATATACTTGATTGGCAACAAAAAGCAGGTCAGATGACCTGCTTTTTGTTAGCTCGCTTGCGAGCGTTGTCGTTAGGTTCAAGCCGCAGTGCTCTTTTTTGGGCTCTTCGATCCCGATAGATTGGGCTTTGTGATAGACGAGATTTCCGAGAACTGTATTTGGATTGTAAATAACAAAAAAGCACGCTTCGGCGTGCTTTTTTTGTGCGTTAAAATCTTGATTTTATGATCTAAGTATGTTATAATCGTCTTGTAGCAAGATTGATGATGACGGAGGTCACGTATTATGAAAATATATGATATGCACGTGCATTCTTACGGCGAAAAGGCAAATGCGGAGAAAATGCTTGCCGAGATGGCTCGCGCTGGTGTGAGTGGATGCTGTTTGATCTCAAATAGACCCGTGGAGGATAACGCTCAATTGGGAACGTCATTTGAGGAGCGTCTTGACGAGGTCTTGTCCGTAGCTCGCGGACATGAGGACAAAATTTTCCCCGTTTTGTGGATACACCCCTTTGAGGAAAATATAATTGAGAAGGTTCATATTGCTACCGATGCGGGAATTGTGGCGTTTAAGATGATATGCACGAATTATTACGTGTATGATGAGAGATGCATGGCGGTGCTTCGTGAAATTGCCGCTCTTGGCAAGCCGATCATATTCCATTCGGGAATTTTGTGGGATGGTGAGGCGACCTCCGAGTACAATCGCCCTTTGCATTGGGAAAAGCTGATTGACATTGACGGTATACGCTTTTCAATGGGACATTGCTCGTGGCCGTGGATAGACGAATGTGTTGCCCTCTACGGCAAATTTCTCAACGCGCTCAATGAGGGTAAAAACGTCGAAATGTTCTTCGACACCACGCCCGGAACGCCCGAAATATACCGCCGAGAGCTATTTACAAAGCTCTATCAAAGCGGATACGACACGGGTGACAACGTAATGTTCGGCACGGACGGAACGGCAACCGCCTATCGCGACACGTGGACAAAGCAATGGCTGGACATTGACGGTAAGATTTTAGATGAGCTTGGAATCAGCCGCACAAACCGTGAAAAATATTACTCGGGCAACCTTTTGCGCTTTTTGGGTAAGAGCGACGTTGTGATACGTAAGGAGGCGCCAATTCCGGACGACATAAAGCCGTGGGATCCTACCGAGCCGAGCGTAAATGAGATAATCAGGAGATGGTACGGCAAGCTTGAATTTCCACAAGCTTACGACGCATCATTCGAACGCGCAATAGCAAGCATCAAGGTTTCCGACGCTATCTCGGTCGAGCGTTATGACAAGAACAGTCAGTGCGGCGCGCGCAATCTCCTTTCGTATCTTTATATGTGTGAGGAAACGGCAAGACGATATGCCGAGCGGGGAATTCCCGAGGATATCCTTGTCGCTACGCTCAAGGATATAGTTATCTGGACGACCGAATGGACCAACATAAAGGGAGAATTGCATCTCGGAGAGCTTACGTGGCTTTCAGGTCACGTAAGCGCACGTCTTTTCCGCCTTGGACGGCTTCAGTTTTGCATGGCGGGCGCGGAGTGCGACATTCCCGAATACAACGTCAAAAAGGGCGACAACATCATAGAGGTACATATTCCCAAGGGAGATAAGCTGACGGCGGATGCGGTCGGAGATTCGGTCAAGAGAGCCAAGGAGTTCTTTGCAAGGTATTTCCCCGAATATAAATATGCTTGCTTCACCTGTCACTCGTGGCTGCTTGACGAAAAGCTCAAGGAATATCTTTCTCCCGATAGCAATATCGTAAAATTCGGTGATATGTTCGATAGGATAGCGCAGTATGACAGCAATGCGCTCCTGCGTTATTTGTGCCGTTGGGATACCAACGAGCTTAATCTGCCCTATGCGGTCTGTCCCACGCCATTTGCCGAAAAAATTAAAGCGGCGGTATTGAAAGGGGAGCAGTTCCACGAAACTCTGGGCGTGCTTAAAAACGTGTAAAAATAAGTTGTATTTGGGTAATTTTGTGCAGTCTTATATTGACTTTTTTGCCGCTTTGGTGTATGATATAATCGGTATATGTGAAACATTCCCGACAGTCGTGGAGGACAAATAAATGTTAGTTAATATGAATGAGGTTTTACGACCTGCCAAGAAAAATCATTACGCGGTCGGTCTTTTTAACGCGGTCAATCTTGAGCTTGCGCGCGGTATTATAAACGCGGCAGAAAGCACGAGATCGCCCGTTATTATGGGTACGGCAGAGGTGCTTTTGCCCTACGGTCCTCTGGAGGAGGTTTCCTATTACCTTATCCCTATGGCGAAGAAGGCGTCTGTTCCTGTCGTAGTACATCTTGATCACGGTCTGTCCTACGATCTCTGTATCAAGGCGCTTGATCTTGGATTCACCTCGATAATGTATGACTGCTCTACGGACTCCTACGAGGAGAACGTGCGCAAGGTAAAGGAAATGGCGGCTATCGCACATTCTCGCGGAGCAACCATTGAGGGTGAGCTGGGACACGTTGGCGATAACGAGGGAAGTGCGGAGGGAAGCTCGCATCTTGCAGACCCTTCCAAATACTTTACCGATCCCAAGCTGGCAAAGGATTTCGTTGACAGAACAAAGGTTGACGCGCTGGCTATCGCAGTCGGCAACGCACACGGTGCGTATAAGCTGCCCCCCAAGCTTGATTTTGAGAGAATCCGCACCATAGCAAACACGGTTGACGTTCCGCTCGTGCTTCACGGCGGCTCGGGACTTACCGACGACGATTTCAGAAAAGCTATCAAAGAGGGTATCAGTAAGGTTAATATCTTTACGGATATCAACGTGGCGGCGGTAGAGGCGGAATTCAAGAAATTCCAGAGCATGGATAAGGGACTTATCGACCTTATTCCCGCAGCCGTTGAAGCGGTCAAGCAGGAGACGACTAAGAAGATGAAGCTGTTCGGCAGTGACGGTAAGGCGGATAATACGGGCGTTTCATCCTCTATGGATCTTGAAGCGCTGACACGTCTTGTTGCGGCAGAGGTTGCAAAATATCTTAACAAGTAAATTTAACTAAAAGACCTTGCGAAATGCATACTCGCAAGGCCTTTTTTGAAATCAACATTTGGCTGTGGGTTTGTTGTTGCGATTCGGTTTTATCTTTGATATAATGTTGGAGTACGCGGTTGATTTGAAAGATGATATCGGGTAACTAATATTTTTCAAGGAGAATTTTAATGAATACTGACAAAATTTATGCGGAGCATATCGCAAACGAGTACGCACCCAAGCAAACATCAAAGGTAAAGGCGCTCAAAAAATTAGATGCAAAAGCAAAAAATCCCGCACGTATATTTGCATACACGTTTGGCATTGTGTCAAGCTTGGTGCTGGGCACGGGTATGTGCTTTGCTATGAAGGTCATAGGCGACGGAACGCTTTTGACGATGGGAATAGGTGTTGCCGTCGGCTGTGTGGGAATACTAGGGGTGAGCATCAATTTTCCCATATACAAAAAGATACTTCTTGCTTCAAAAAACAAGTATGCGTCCGACATTATCAAGCTTGCAAACGAGATAGCAAGCGAAGAATAATTTTTTATTATGATTTCGGAGCTTTGGTTGAGGACGAAAAGGGATAGGGCGTTCAGGATAAAGTTATTTTTATGTTTGTCGATTGTTTTTAACCTTTCGTATTCGATCTTTTTGTTCTTCGTGAGTCGTGCAAATGCTTCCAAATGGTTTTTTGTTATGTCCGTATATTACGGATTGCTTTGCCTTGCGCGCGCGTTTGTGCTTGTGCAAGTAAATCCGCGGCGCAAGCTTACGTCAAAAATAAAAACGCTTCGGGTGTGCGGATTTTTCCTTCTTCTGATAAATCTGGCGGTGTCCTCGATGATGTTTATCCTGATACGCGGAGAATTGTCGGTGCGCCATCACGAGATCACGGTCATAGCACTTGCGACGTATACGTTTGCAACGCTGACGATGGCTATCGTGGGCAGCGTGAAATACATCAGAAGATATGACTACGTTCACTCCTCAGTCAAGCTGATAAGTCTTACCTCGGCGAGTGTTTCTATGGTAACTCTTACTAACACCATGCTTGCTACATTTGGAGAGGACAATGAACAGCTGCGGAGCATCATGCTGCCGCTTTTGAGCGCATTTGTGACGGTGTTTATTATTATAATGGCTATTCTTATGATACGAAAAGCAAATATTGATTTAAGGATGTGCAAAAATGAAAAAGAATGACGGTAAATATTTTTATACAGCCCAACTTATGAATGAGGCGCTTCTTTCGTTGCTTGAAAAGAAGGATATTGAATTTATCACGGTAACAGAAATAACGAGAAAAGCCGGCGTGAATCGATCAACCTTTTATTTGCACTACGACAACGTGTACGAGCTGCTCGAAGAAACTATTGAAAACCTCAATAAGACGTTTGTCAGCTCATTTGATAACCGCCCTCCCGTTGAAATAACGTCACAGGGTAATGCGTTTTTGCTGACAGAGGAAAACCTCAAGGCGTATCTTAATTTTTGCAAGGAGCATAAGCGTCTGCTTAAATTGGTGTATCAGAAGCCGCATTTGTTCAAAAATGACGCGGCGTACAAGAAAATGTACACACGCGTTTTGTATCCCGCAATATCGCAATTCGTCAGACAGGAAAATCAGCGGGTATATATGCTTGAATATTTCACGCAGGGAGTTGTGGGCATAATACACAAGTGGATAGAGCTTGATTGTGTGACGGAGATAGACGAGATCGTTGAAATTATCCAAAGCTGTGTCGGCTACGGTTATAAAGAATAAGTAAAATAAAAAGCAAGAATTTTTTCTTGCTTTTTTGTTTCTTTTGTGTTATAATGAACGGGCACCCCAAAAATTCATTAAAATGAAAGAGAAAAGATTATGGAATTTATTAAAAAGCACAGAGCACTGACGGTTATCGGTTGCATTTTGCTTGCAATCGTACTGTTTTTAGTCGTTGTTAATGTGATCCCCCCAAAAAAGAACGTACAAAACAATCCGTTCATCGTAGAAAAGGGCGAGCTGCCCATGATCGCGGCACACCGTGGCGGAAGCAACAACAACCCCGAAAATACGCTGCTGGCATTCAGAGAGGCAGTTGTCACTATTGGTGTTGATATTATCGAGAGCGACCTTTATATTACCCGTGACGGCTATCTTGTTTACAACCACGACAGCTACATAGACGAAACCTGCAACGTAAACGGAGATCTTACGCTTGACGAGGTCAGAACGCTTTGCGAGGATAAGAATAACCGCCATTATATCAAGGATATGACGCTTGCCGAGCTTCGTCAGTACAACTTCGGATATTATTTTGAGGACAAAAATGGAGAGCGCATATACAAGGACGTTGAGAATATCGAGGCGGCGGGCTTGCAGATAGCGACCGTTGACCAGCTCTTTGAAATGTTCTACGAGAGCCACCCCGATCTTATGTTCATCGTGGAGATAAAGAACGACGGGGACCTTGGCAGAGAAGCGTGCAGAATACTTGCAGGCGCGCTTGACAGCTATCCCGAATATAAGGATCAGGTCGTTATAGGTACGTTTAACGATGAGATCGAGCAGGAGCTTAAAGACAAGTATCCCGACCTTTTGCGCGGAGCGCCCACGGGCACGGCGGCAAAGTTCGTGCTTACGCAGTATCTCGGCGTAAACATTTTTGACGACGGTGATTTCGCTTGCTTGCAGATACCCATGTCCTACGAACTTAAGGGAATAGAGATACCGCTTGTAAGTCAGTCTGTAATTGACAGAGCGCACCGCCGCAATATTGCCGTCCAGTATTGGACGATAAACGATGCCGACGATATGCGTAAGCTTATCGAGATGGGCGTTGACTGCATTATGACCGACGATCCCGTGCTGCTTTCCGAGATTTTGGAAGAATATAGAAAATAAGGATACATAAAAAAGACCGTGTCTATGACCGGGGGACTCTGAACCCAAATGTGCGGTAAGGTTTAACATATCACGCCAAAGGCGTGTACTAAATCCGCAACTTGTTGCGGGATGGCATTGCGTCGAAGACGCGTATGTAATCATCACGAAGTGATGTATGGAATCAATCCCAAGGAGAGATACACGCTATCGCGTGAT
>JAZRFU010000028.1:0-1793 GCA_045643865.1 Eubacteriales bacterium | reverse complement strand
ATATTGTAATTGCCCTTTCTCTTACCCTTGAGTATTTCAAGCGCCTCGGGCTCGTATCCGGGAGCGATGATTCCGTCGGATACCTCGCGCGCGATCATCTTTGCCGTGGTAACGTCACAGACGTCGGAAAGCGCTACCCAGTCACCAAAGGAGCACATTCTGTCCGTTCCTCTGGCTCTGGCATAAGCGCAAGCCAAGAGAGAGTCATCAAGCCCCTCAATATCGTCAACAAAGCATGCCTTTTTGAGCTTGTCCGACAGAGGAATTCCAACTGCCGCACTTGTGGGGCTGACGTGCTTGAACGAGGTAACTGCGGGCATACCAAGCGCCGCCTTAAGCTCCTTGCCAAGCTGCCATGAGTTGAACGCGTCCAGAAAATTGATAAATCCGGGGCGTCCCGAAAGGATCTCGATGGGAAGCTCGCTTCCGTCGTGCATATATATCTTTGCGGGCTTCTGATTGGGGTTGCAACCGTACTTGAGTTCAAATTCCTTCATTTTTCCTTGATCCTTTCGCTTATTTGTTTTTGTTTATGATTATATTTTTCGCCTCGCCGCTATCAAGCTCGACCGTGCGGACAAAGAGCGATACCTTATTGTCCTCGTTGAGATTTTCCCAGCAAAGACCGGCAAGCTCCTCTGCGGTATTGGGGAGCGCGATCTCCTCGGGCTCGCCGTAGAATGACGGGATGGGGTTGCCGTCACACTTGTAGGTGTGAATAAAATGACCTATTCCGTCAACGGCACAGTAGTTGTAGAAATAACGGTTGCACACCGAGCCGTCGCCGTTGCGGCTTTTGAGAATGGACATCTTATAAGTAAAGCTTGCGCCATCAAGGTCGTACTCCGTCATACCCGAAACTCTGGGGGTGTAGTTGGGGTAGTCGGGCTCGAACTCGCGCGTCATAAGTGCGTCCTCAAAGCTCTTGCCGTCACATATAAAATTGTAGATCGTGTCGGTCTGGTCACCGTTGGTGATAATGTCACAATTGCCCTTGATTCTGAAAGGATTGTAGATGATAAGCGAGGGATCCTCAAGCTTGGATTCGTCAAACGCGCGCGTTCTCATGCCGCCGTCGAACTCCTCAAACACTCGATTTCTGCTATTGGAGCTTCTTCCCATAATGAAATAAGCTATCATCGCTCTTTTTCCGTCTGCCGACTTGCCTATAACTATTCCGCGTCCCGGATACGTATTTTCCGAAAGAAGCTTTTTAAGATCGTAAAGTGCCATTTTCATTTTTCCTTTCAAAATCAATCAAAATCATTTAATTATCAAGCGCGCAGCTTCGCGCAGACCTTTTCCACCGAAAGCGGCAATATCTTCCATTCCGCTTGTTGCATAACTCTCTTTTGCAGCACTTCGGGCGTGTCGCCGTCAAGTATCTCGACCGCCTTTTGCATTATTATCTCGCCGCCGTCGGGTATCTCGTTGACAAAGTGAACGGTAGCTCCCGTTACCTTGACGCCATATTCAAGTGCCGCCTCGTGAACCTTGAGTCCGTAAAATCCCTTTCCGCAGAAGGACGGAATGAGCGAGGGGTGCACGTTTATGATGCGGTTTCTGTATTTCGCGGTAAAATCCGCGCTCAAAATGGACATAAATCCCGCAAGCACTATAAGCTCTATGCCACATTCATCCAAGAGCTCAACTATCTTTGCTTCAAATTCTGCCGACGACGAAAGCTCGCGTCTGCTTACTACCTCGCCGCGAATTCCTGCGTTTTTTGCTCTTGTCAGCGCATAAGCGTCACGCTGACTTGATACGACAAGCACTATCTCGCCCGAATTTAT
>JAZRFU010000027.1:0-4771 GCA_045643865.1 Eubacteriales bacterium | reverse complement strand
CCTGCAAGAGAAGCTTTGCTCCCGTGCCGCTCTCTCTGAGCTTTTTGTCAACGTTTATCATAGCGATTTTGATTATATCTGCACTGCTTCCCTGTATCGGACTGTTACGCGCAACGCGCTCACCGAAATTGCGAAGCATTTTGTTAGATGCCGAAAGCTCGGGAATGTATCTGCGGCGCGAGAACATCGTGACGGTGTATCCGTCGCGCTTTGCGCCCTCTATGGTGTCTTCAAGATACTTTTCCACTCCACTGTAGCTTGAAAGATAGCTCTCGATATACTCCTTTGCCTTGGCGCGCGGGATTTTGAGGTCGTCAGCGAGCGAAAAATCGCCCATTCCGTAAAGGATTCCGAAGTTTACCGCCTTTGCCCTCTTTCTCATCTCGACCGTCACATCCTCGGGCGCAACACCAAATATACGGCACGAGGTTGCGGTGTGTATGTCCTCCTCGGCAACGAATGGCGCTGTCATATGCTCGTCCGCCGAAAGATGCGCCAGCACGCGAAGCTCTATTTGCGAATAGTCCGCGTCAATGAGCACATAATCCTTATTTTCGGGTATAAAATATTTTCTGAAGCGTCTGCCCGCCTCGGTTCTTATCGGGATATTCTGCAGATTGGGATTTATCGAGGAAAGACGCCCCGTAGCCGTTCCCGTCTGCTTAAAGGTGGTGCGCAAACGACCGTCATCATCAACGGCTTTGAGCAATCCGTCAACGTACGTTCCCTTGAGCTTTGTCATCTGACGGTATTCGAGAATATCGTCAATTATAGGGTGATATTTGCGCAGCTTTTCAAGCACGTCGGCGTTTGTGGAGTAGCCCGTCTTGGTCTTTTTGCCCGACGGGAGCATAAGCTTTTCAAACAACACCTCGCCAAGCTGCTTTGGCGAGCTTATATTGAACTCCTCGCCTGCCGCCATATATATTCTGGACTCCAGCTCGGACGCGATCATATCAAGCTCCTCGCCATAGCCCGAAATGCCATCGCGGTCGATTTTTACGCCCTCAAGCTCCATATCACAGAGCACTGCCGCAAGCGGCATCTCAATGCCGTACAGAAGCTCCTTTTGTCCGCTCTCTTGCAGCCGTTCCTCGATTTTTTGCCACATTTTTGCAACGTACCACGCCTCATTCACCGCGTCGGACGGTGTCTGACCGATATACGCCGTGCAAAGACGGTCTATAGGATACGAGCCCGCCGATGAGTCGTCAACGTACGCTCCGAGCATAACGTCAAAGTGACAAGAGCGCCAGCTTATTCCGTATTCCTCGAGCTGCTTGTAAACCGTTTTGCAGTCGTAGCAAATTATCTTATTTTGGTTCAAAAAATCTCCGAGAGCTACATCGGGAGAATCGATTTTTAATATCCTCTCACCGTCCGAAAGATACGCCGCTCCGTCATTGAACGAAAACGCCCAATATTCTCCGTCAAGAGTAGCGAGTGCGTCACATTCGACCTCACTGATGCACGGAATAGACGCGTCGGTTTCGGTTTGTCCGCACGCCTCCTCGCCGTCAAGTCCAAGACGCTTGATAGCGCCGAGAAGCTCATATCGTAAAAGCAATTCCTTTGTACGCGCTCTGTCTATGCCCTTGTATTCAACGTCGCAAAGCTCTATGCCGAGCGGCACGTTCTTTATAATGGCGGCAAGAGTTTTGGAGGTGTATGCGCTGTCTCGACCGTTTTCGAGCTTGGTCTTGACTGAATTTGTCAGTCCCATATTCTCGATATTTGCGTATATTCCGTCAAGGTCGCCTGCGTCGGCGATGAGCTTGAAGGCGGTCTTCTCGCCTATTCCCGCAACGCCCGGAATGTTATCCGAGCTATCCCCCATAAGCGCCTTTACGTCAACGTACTGACTTGCGTGCACGCCGTATTTTTCAAGGAATGCGGCATCGTCAAACGTAACGGTGTCGGTATTGGTCGCAAGTAGGACGCGCGTCTTGTCGGAGATGAGTTGCAAGGAGTCGCGGTCACCCGTAAGCACGTATGCATCAACGTCACCCTGCGCCTCTGCCATAGCCGACAGAGTGCCCAAAATATCGTCTGCTTCGTAGCCCGCAAGCTCAAGCACGGAAATTCCCATAGCGCGACAGATGTCCTTTGCTGCAGGAAACTGCTTTATAAGCTCGTCGGGACTGGGCTTTCTGCCCGCCTTATATTCGGGGTACATATTATGTCTGAACGTGGGCGCCTTCAGGTCAAATGCCACGGCAATATAATCGGGCTCAAGCTGCTCCAGCTGCTTGATGAGCACGTTGACAAAGCCGAATATGGCATTGGTGGGAAATCCGTCCTTCGCAGACAAAAATCTTATTCCGTAAAATTGACGGTTGAGTATGCTGTTGCCGTCAATACAAAGTAATTTTTTCATAAATGCACCGCCTTATGCACGTTTATTTATTCACTGTTAGAATTATAACATATTTACCCCGCTTTTGTCAACAAATCGAGCAAATACCTCAAGAAATAATTTGCTCTGTTTTAAAAGCCGTAAAAACGCGATTCCGGGTGCGAAAATCGACAAATTTTTTTCATTTTTTTTGACTTTGCTTATTGACATTGCAAGACAATTATGTTATAATTGACTCATAGAATGGCAAATTATAAACAGCTGTTAAAATAAAGCGTCCGTAAAGGACAATCAGGAGGAAAAAATGGCAAGAAAAATTTTGGCTATAATGATAGCACTTCTTATGGCAGTATCCCTCATCGCGTGTGCAAACGGAGACGAGGAGGAGTCCACCACCGGAAATAATACGATAAATATTCCCGAGGAGTCTACCACGGGTACAGGCACCGAAACCGGAACTGAAACTGGCAACGGCGGCTCTACTGTTGATGAAGCTCCCGGCGATCTCGCATACGATGCACTCGCAGCTGCAGAGGACGTTTACGTTCTCCACCAGAACGGCGCAGTTAACCTTCGTGAAGCTGACAACAGCATATTCAAGTCCGTTCCCAACGGAACAGCTCTCAAGAGAATCGCTATCAGCAAGGATGGCGTATGGAGCAAGGTTCTTTACGAGGATAAGGAATATTACATCGTTACAAAGGCAGTTACCACCTTTGCAGACGTTACCGCAGGATTCGTTGCAACCGATATAACTCTTACGACCAAGAATCCCATCAACGTACGTATTGCTCCCATCGTAACCGAAACCAACGGTGTAGTTACTCAGGATAACGTAGTAGGCACCTTTGAGGCAGGTCAGACTGTAAAGGTTATCGCGTACAACGCAGAGCTTGGCTGGTATCAGGTAGAGTTCGCATGCGACTATACCGGTCCTGTATTCATCAAGGCAAACGATTCTTATTTCGTTGAGACCTCCACAACAGCAGCTGAAACTACTGCTCCTGCTGAAGAGACCACGGTAGCTGAAGAAACCACTACCGCTGCATCCAAATAATTTGTTTGTATTTTGCAGAGAGAGGGGGTTTCCCCTCTCTCTTTCTCACACTTTTGAGAAAAGGACACAATATTCTTGAAAGGAAGCATCTGGGTTATGAAAAAAATATGCGCCATATCTTTGGCTTTAATCATTTTGGCTTGTTGTGTGTTCCCCTCGTGCCAGAACAATCTTGAGGAATTCACAACCGAAGCAACTACTGCGGCAGAGGAAACAACGACAGTGGGTGAAACCACGACCGCCGAAGAAACAACTACCAAGGCAGAAGATGCTACAACAGTAGAAGAAACCTCAACAACAGAAGAAGCTAATACAGGCGAGGAAAGTACTACGGTTGAAGGAACTACCACAACATCAGAAGCCACCACAACGGGCGAAACTACCATAACTACTACGGCGAGCGAAACATCTATAAACGAAGAATCATCCATCGTGGAGGAAACCTCTATATACGAGGAAAACACCACTGCGGAAGAAACCACTACACGCGGCGAGGAAACTACTACACGCGGTGAGGAAACTACTACACGCGGCGAGGAAACTACTACACGCGGTGAGGAAACTACCACACGCGGCGAGGAAACTACCACACGCGGCGAGGAAACTACCACACGCGGTGAGGAAACTACCACACGCGGTGAGGAAACTACTACACGCGGTGAGGAAACTACTACACGCAGTGAGGAAACTACCGCCAAGGAAGAAACCACTACTAACGGTGACTGGGGACTTGGTCCGCTTCCCGCATAAAAAATAACGTGCGCAAGAGCTTATCTTACGCACGTTTTTTATGTTTTTTAAGATTTTTTCTTGGGGCTATGCGCTCCCTTTTTCTTTTTGACTGCCGAAAATCCGAATTTTCCTATCTTTTTGCCAAGCGCGAAATATTCTCCGTGAGCAAATGCGGCAAGGTCGGCACGGGCTATATCAAGCCGTCCCTTTTCGTCGAGCAAGCTCTCGTCCACGTTGACTGCGACTATGTCGGCAAGAAACATATCGTGACTTCCCATCGCAATAACGTCCGTTACCTTACATTCAAGCGACATAGGGCACTCCGCGATAATGGGGCACGCCACCGTCTGCGCTTCTTCCTTATGGAGCGAGCATTTTTTGAATTTATCCACCTTTGCACCCGTATACATTCCACAATAGTCCGCACTCTTGATAAGGCGCGTGGGAGTAAGATTTATGACGAACTCTCCGCTCTCCTTTATCATATTATACGAATGGCGCGAGGGACGCACCGAAATATAGGTCTTGGGCGGTACGGTATTGGTTATTCCCGTCCACGCGACCGTAATTATATTGGATTTTTCCATATCGCCGCAGCTTACCATTACGGGCGGCACGGGAGCGAT
>JAZRFU010000026.1:0-15894 GCA_045643865.1 Eubacteriales bacterium | reverse complement strand
CTTTTTATTACATTTATTATTTTTCGGTATGTGAGCGATTGAGCGAGAGCTTGAACTCGGAGGGAGTCATGCCCGTGATGCGCTTGAAAACTCTTGAGAAATATTGCGGATTGTCGAACGCGAGCGAGTCAGATATCTCGGTAAAATTCATATCGTTGTCGCGGATAAGCTGCTTGGCTCTCTTTATTTTGGCGCGGAGTGCGTAGTTGGCAACGGTGTGTCCCGTCTGGTCATGGAAAAGCTTGCAAAGATAGCTCTTGCTGTATCCGAGAGCGGCGCAAACGTCGCCGACGTGTAATCTCTCCTCAACTCTTGAATTTACAAATTCCTTGATAGCTATAACGAGGTGGTTTTCCATTTCCTCTTTGGCGGGGAATACGTCTGCCTGTCCCTTTCTGGTCATTTTTCTTACAAGGAAGATCAGAAGCTGCTCAAGATATGTCTTGATGAGCTGCTCGCCACCGATCGCCGCGCCGTCACGTACTATCAGGGGGTGAAGGGCAGGATCGTTTTTGGGTATGATATACGTGTTATCGGACTCGTGGATTATTGATGAAATAAAGGGCTTGAGCGTGTTGTCCAGATGAGTGTGATAGCCCTCGAAGAATTGCATTGCGGGCGAGGTGCAGGTGAAGGATATTACGAAGAAGTTGGGAGAGGAATCCAGCGCGCGTATTGCGTGAAATTCATTGGGACGGTGGAAAATTATTTCGCCTTGGCCTAACGTTATCTCGTTTTCGTCGCATCTGATGCGCACCTGTCCTTTATCGACGTAAACCATTTCCCAAAAGTCATGACTTTCACCGTCAAAGACGAAATTTTTGTCAAATTCAAAGTAGTGTATAGAGGTTATACGCGATACGTTTATGACACTTTTAAGATGGGATCTTATATACGTTGCTTTCATACTTTTATCCTCGCTGATTGCTGTTGTGTACAAAAATGAACATATAGAGTGAAATTTTAACTGTTACTTCACCGCGATATACATTATAATGATTATAACACAAAAAAATCTCAAATGCAAGGAGTTTTTAACATGAAAAAAGGTATTAGTATTTGGTCTTTTCCCGCGCAGTCTCTCAAGGAGAGCTTCAAGCTGGCAAAGGACGCGGGCTTTGAGGGCGTAGAGGTCGCTCTTGCCGAAACCGGCGAGCTTTCTCTTGACACTACTCCCGAGCAGCTGGAACAAATAAAGAAGGACGCTGCAGAGTGCGGAATTGAGCTTTACAGCGTTGCGAGCGGTCTTTATTGGGACTACTGGCTCAATGCAGACAACGAGGACGAAAGAGAAAAGGCGAAGAGCATCGTTCGCCGTCAGCTTGAGGTTGCAAAGGCGCTCGGATGCGACACGATTCTCGTTATTCCCGGTACTGTAAACGCAGATTTTATCGATCCTAACAGAGTAGTTGACTATGTAACTACATATGAAAGAAGCTTGGCGGCTATCCGTGAGCTCAAGAGCTATGCCGAGGAGCTTCAGGTGTCCATCGGTCTTGAGAACGTATGGAACAAGTTCCTCAACTCTCCCGTTGAAATGTCCGACTTCATTGACAAGGTCGGAAGCGACTACGTCGGAAGCTATTTCGACGTTGGTAACGTGCTTTTCAACGGATACCCCGAGCATTGGATCCGCGCGCTCGGTAAGAAGATAAAGAAGGTTCACTTCAAGGATTTCAGAAAGAATCCCGGCGGAGTAAACGCGTTTGTTGATCTGCTTGCGGGTGACATCAACTATCCTGAGGTAATTAAGGCGTTGGGTGAGGTTGGATACGACGGCTGGGTAACCGCTGAAATGATTCCCAACTACACATATTACCCTGAAACTATTATTTACAATACGTCCAATGCTATGGACAAGATTCTTGGGAGGAAATAAGATATGTTGAAGGTAGGACTTATAGGTTGCGGCTTTATGGGCACAATGCACGCTAATTGCTACAAGAACGTAGAGGGCGTAGAGCTTGCGGCTGTTGCCGATCTCAGACGTGAAAAGGCAGAAGCGATCGCAGAGGGCACCAATGCAGTCATCTACAGTAACGGTACGGATCTCATCGCAAACGCAGAGCTTGATATCATCGATATCTGTCTGCCCACTTATTTGCACGCAGAGCACGCTCTTGCGGCAATGGACAAGGTAAAATACCTTATGGTTGAAAAGCCCGTTACACTCACCGAGGAGGAGGGCGACGCACTTTTGGCAAAGAGCGCGGCAACGGGATGTCACGTTCAGGTCGGACAGGTCGTTCGATTCATGGACGAATACGTAGAGCTTAAGAAGATGATCGACAGTGGCAAGTACGGCAAGGTAGTAAACGCTAACTTCCGTCGAATCAGCCCCCGTCCCGAGTGGGGCTGGAACAACTGGTTGCTCGATTTCAAGCTTTCGGGCGGCGCGGCTCAGGACCTTCACATTCACGACATTGACTACGTTCTCTCCGTTTTCGGTGAGCCCGAAAATCATTTCTCCTATTGCAACGTAATAGGCGAGCAGAAGTCGTACGTTACCACCGTTATGCAGTATCCCGAGCACGTTGTTTCCCTTGAGGGTACGTGGGATCTTCCCGGCGCGCACGCGTTTGAGGCATCCTTCAGAGTTGTGCTTGAGAAGGCGGTCGTTGAAATGGCAGGCGGCAAGTTCGTGCTTTACGATAAGGACGGCGCACACGATATAGTTATTGAGAAGAAGGAGATCAAGGGCGGCGGATATAGCGGCGGTAATATCTCCGACCTCGGCGCATACTACAACGAGATCGTAGCTTTCTGCGAGTCTGCGGCAAACGGCGCAGAGATCGTCAATGCTACGCTTCCCGACGGTGTTGCATCGCTCAAATTCTTGAAGAAGGGACTTAAATAAGATGCTTAGAGTAGGAATTATCGGTTGCGGTAACATCTTTACGATGCACGCGACCTCGTGTGACCACCTTGAAAATGCGCAGATGGTTGCAGTTTGTGACATAAAGCCCGACAGAGCGGATGCGGCTGCGGCAAAATACGGTGTAAAGGCATATTACGACTACAAGGAAATGATAGAAAAGGAAGAGCTTGACGTTGTGCACGTATGTATTCCTCACTATCTGCACCCCGTAGTATCAAAATACGCGCTTGAGCACGGTATCAACGTGCTTTGCGAGAAGCCCATGAGCATCAAATATGAGGATGCGCTTACCAACGTACGTATCGCAGAGGAAAAGGGACTGAAATACGGTATCATCTTCCAGTGCAGATACAACGACACGTCCCGTCTTATCAAGGAAAACATAGAAAACGGTAAGCTCGGTCGCGTGCTTTCCGCACGTACCACGCTGACGTGGTGCAAGCCCGACGATTACTACGTGCTCTCCGACTGGAAGGGAACGTGGGACAAGGAGGGCGGCGGAGTTATCATAGATCAGGCGATACACTCCATCGACCTTGCAAACTGGTTTATCGACGACGAGCCGATCGAGGTTCAGGCGCATCTTTCCAACCGCGGACACTCCATCATGGAGGTTGACGACACGGGTGAGGGCTTCGTTAAGTATAAGAACGGCGCAACGCTTGCATTCTGGGCAATGAACAACTACGCCTGCGACGATCCCATCGAGATCCGTCTTTTCTGTGAAAACGGAAAGGCAATAATGAGCTATGACGACGCCCAGATAATGTTTAACGACGGAACGGTGCTTTCAGTTTCCCAGAAGTCCGACGGAATTTACTACGAGGGCGGTAAGGATTACTGGGGCTTCCAGCATATCAGACAAATAGCAGATTTCTACGACGCAGTAGAAAATAACAGAGAACCGCAGATAAGCGGAAAGGTAGCACTTAAAATTCAAAAGTTGATTTGTGAGATCTATGATAAGGGCACAAACGGAAAGGGAAGATTTTGAGAGTATTAGCTATTGGTGCGCACCCCGACGACATTGAGGTCGCTTGCTCGGGTACGCTTGCAAAATGTGTAAAAAGAGGTGACACGGTTATCGTTTGTCACGTATCCACAGGAAGTCTTGGTCACGTAGTAATTCCGCCCGATGAGCTCCGCGTTATTCGCGCTAATGAGGCGAAAAAAGCCGGATCGCTTGCGGGTATCGAGGTAATATGCGCGGGATTTGACGATCTTGAAATATTTGATAACAACAAAGAGGCGAGAGATAAGATAGTTGACGTAATTCAGTATGCTGATCCCGATTTTATAATCACGCATACTCCCAACGACTATATGCCTGACCACGTGGCAGTATCCAAGCTTGTTTTTGACGCTTGCTTTGCGGCAACTCTGCCCAACTACAAGTGCAAATACAACAAGCCCGCAAAGCTTGTTCCCATTTACTATATGGATCCCCCTGCGGGCGTAGAGTTCAATCCCACCGAGTTCGTTGATATTACAAACGAGATCGACCTCAAGATCGAGATGCTCGAGTGTCACGAGAGCCAGATCAAGTGGATGCGCGATCACGATAATATTGACTTTGCGGATATGGTAAGAGTTACATCTAAATTCAGAGGATATCAGTGTGGCGCGGAGTATGCCGAGGGCTTTACCCAGTGCCGAGTTTACCTTAAAGGAACGACCAAGCGTCTGTTGCCTTAAGTTCACATAATTATGTAACACATATAAAAGGAGAAAAAACGTTATGAATTTCAATTCAACTGTAAAAGGTAGCTGCCTCGAAGGATTTTATCCGAAGGGTTGGGATTTTGATAAGATAGACGCATGTATCGATGCGCCCGAAAAAATATGTGAAAGACAGAGCTTTTGGAATAAGGATTTTACTCCCGTAGGATGTGAAACGCTTGGCGAATTTGAAACGTATATGGGACACGAGATCGCAATGCAGATCCGTCTTGCAAAGGAAAGAAGACAGAAGATCGCGTTTATTCTTCCCGTAGGCCCTATGGGTATGTATAAATGGGTAGTATATTTCCTCAAGGAGTGGAAGGTATCCTGCGAGCACGTTTACACGTTCAATATGGACGAGTGGGCAGATGCAGAGGGTAATACTCTTGCTCCCGATAACCATGGCGCGTTCCAGTATGCTATGGAGCAGGCGCTTTTCAATCCTCACGGTGAGCTCACCGTTCCCAAGGATCAGAGAAACTTTGCAACCAAGGATAATCTCCCTATGTATCCCGCAAAAATAGCAGGACTTAAGGCAGATGGTGCAAAGCTCGTTCTCGTTTACGGTATAGGCAGAATGTGCCATATCGCATTCTGGGAGCCCACGTTTGCGGCAGATTATTCCACGGATAAGGAATGGGAAAGAGCTCCTTACCGTATCGCTGCGAAGATACATCCGCTGACCGTTGAGCAGAACGCTCTTACCAGCTTCAAGTCGAGAACCACGCTCGTTCCTTGCCGTGCCAACACCATAGGCCCCGGCATCTTCCTTCAGGCAGACTACGCTATCGGCGGTGCTGACGGAACTCTTGGCAGAGGAATGCAGTGGCAGGGAATGTCGCTTTGGATGACCCTGCGTTACGGTCAGACACCTTGGATAACCTCGTCGTATATCCCCACATTGCCCGGACGTCTGTTCTTCCTCAACGAGCTGGCAGGTCCTCTTGTGGCAGAGTGCAACTGATATGATGCGACAGGGAATTGCCGTTGCCGGATCAATACTCGTCGATAAAATATACGAAATCTCGACTTATCCCCACGAGGGTGAGTTGACGCAGATAAGATCCATCGGATATTCCGTTGGCGGATTGGTTCCCAACGACGCCATTGATATAAAGCGCGCGCGTCCCGATATTCCCGTGCTGGCTATCGGAACGGTTGGCGATGACGCGGAGGGAGCGTTCGTTCTCTCTACGCTCCGCGAAAACGGAGTGGATACTGCGGGAGTTGTGGTGAAGAGCGGGGAAAAGACCAGCTTTACCGACGTGATGAGCGTTTCGGGCGGTCAGCGCACCTTCTTTACATACCCCGGTGCATCGGCAAGCTTTGGAATAGATGATATAGATTTCGACGCGATGAGCTGTAAAATGCTCCATCTGGGATATTTTCTCTTGCTTGATAAGGTTGATAACGGTGACGGACTTGAGATACTCAAGGAGGCAAAGTCGAGAGGAATTATGACCTCTATCGACCTTGTAAGCGAGAATTCCGACAGATATTCGGCGATCTTGCCGTGCCTTCCTTACGTTGATAATCTTATTGTAAACGAGCTTGAGGCGGGTCGCCTTTGCGGTATGGAGTCAAAGCTCGAAAAGCTTCCCGAAATAGCCCAAAAGCTTAAGGAGCTTGGAGTCAGGGAACGCGTTATCATACATACCCCCGATCTCAGCGTGTGCTGTGGCGCGGATATGACGGTCTTGCCGTCGTACCGATTGCCGGAAGGACATATCAAGGGCACGACGGGTGCGGGTGACGCGTATTGCTCGGGAGCGCTTATCGGCATATATGAAGGCAAGAGCGATCTTGAAATATTGAAGATGGCAACCGTGTGCGCCGCTTGCTCGCTTGGCAGTGCTGACGCTACGGGCGGAATAGACAATTACGAGCAAATGGAGAGCTTTTGTGACAAGCTTCTGCGTAAGAGCGTTCCGACAATTTAATTATAAAAAAGGCGGAGATTGCGCATCTCCGCTTTTTTTAGTGAGATTATTGTAAAAAATATGTGAAATATTTGTCATATGGAGCGCATTTTTGAGGAATTATACTATTGACAAATTGCAATTATTGTAATACAATAAATCTATCAAAATAAAATCTCAGGAGGAGAGAGTATGGATAAGAAGGTACAGGCGATTATTGACCTGATAAAAGAGAAGGATATTAAGATGGTGGACTTTAAGATGGTTGACATCAACGGACAGTACCGCCACGTTACCATTCCCGCAGAGCATTTTTCGGAACAGACGCTTGTTGACGGTATCGGATTTGACGCGTCCAACTACGGATATGCGGTCGTTGAAAAGAGTGATATGGTATTCATACCCGATCCCGACACCGCGATGATAGATCCCTTCTGCGAGATCCCTACGCTCAGCATCAGCGGAAACGCGATGATAATTGATTCTCCCTGCAACCGTCCGCTTGCTCAGTACCCCAGAAATATAGTTCTGGCGGCAGAGCAGTATATGCGCGATGAGGGTGTGGCGGACACTATGTTCATTCTCCCCGAATTTGAGTTTTATCTCTTTGACAACGTGGGCTGGGAGATCAATCCCAACTCCATAGCTATGCATCTCGATGCAAAGCAGTCATACCTTAACAGCTACGACGAGGGACGCGGATACGTTGTTCCCAAGCAGAAGGCATACCATATAGCAAAGCCCTACGACTCCTCTTATGAGTGCAGAAGCGAGATGTGTCTGCTTATGGAACAGGCAGGAATCCCGATCAAGTATCATCACCCTGAGGTTGCCGCTTCAGGACAGTTTGAGATCGAGCCGCACCTCGGCGAGATGTCCAAGATGGCAGATGCTACTATGATGATCAAGTATATCATCAAGAATACCGCCGCAAAATACGGAAAGAGCGCAACGCTTATGCCCAAGCCCATTTTCGGCGAGGCAGGAAGCGGAATGCACGTTCATATGCTGCTTATGAAGGACGGCAAGCCCGTATTCTCGGACGACAACGGATACTCGCACCTCAGCCGCGAGGCGCACTACTTTATGGGCGGTCTGCTTAAGCATATCGCATCGCTTTGCGCAATAACCAACCCCAGCACCAACTCCTTTAAGCGCTTGGTGCCCGGATTTGAAGCACCCGTTACCGTTGGATATGCTACGTCCAACAGAAGCGCGGTAATCAGAATCCCCGCATACGCAAAAAGACCCGAGGAGCGCCGCTTCGAGCTTCGCAACCCCGACGCTACCTGCAACCCCTATTTCTGCTACGCGGCGATCCTTATGGCAGGACTTGACGGTATAAAGAACAAGATAGATCCTCACGAAAACGGTTGGGGACCCTATGACGTTAACCTCTACAATCTTCCTGAGGAAGAAAAGAAGAAGCTCAAGGGACTTCCCACCTCGCTTGAGCAGGCGCTTGACGCGCTTGAAGCAGATCACGATTATCTGACTGCGGGCGGCGTATTCCCCGAAATACTCATCAAGAACTTTATCAAGACAAAGCGCGCAGAATGCTTTGAAATTTCCAAGATTCCCACACCCGTTGAGTTTGACAGATATTATAACCTCTGATAATTGACGGGAATATCATTTTCGGAGAAGGATATGACTAAAAAGCCAATGCTTATCGGTATCGCGGGCGGTACGGGCTCGGGAAAATCAACGTTTGCAGACGGATTGCTTCGACAGTTCCCCGATGATATCACTATAATTTCATACGACAATTATTATAAGCCGCAGGACGATATTCCTTTCGAGGAAAGAGTCAAAACCAATTATGACTGCCCCGAAGCGCTTGACACCGATCTGCTTGTAGAGCATCTTAATATGCTTGTCAAGGGAGAGAGCGTGGATATGCCCAATTACGATTTCTGCGTGCACACAAGAAAGCAGGAAACGACGAGGGTATCTCCCACGGCGGTTATGATAGTTGACGGAATACTCACGTTTTGCGACGAAAGGTTGCGTCAGATGTTTGATGTCAAGATATTTGCCGATGCCGACGCCGATGAGAGAATACTCCGCCGATTGCGCCGTGACGTAACCGAGCGCGGACGCGATATAGACGGAGTTATCAGTCAGTATCTCGGTACTGTCAAGATAATGCACCGTATATACGTTGAGCCGACAAAAAAGTACGCCGACATAATTGTCAACGGCGGAAAAAACAAGATCGCGCTTGACATAGTGGCTTCAAGAATACAGCGCAAGTTATCTGAAGAAGATATTTGAATAACTAAAAAGGTCCGACAGTGTATCTGCACTGTCGGACATTTTTATGTTTATTTGTTTTTGATTATACTGTGGAGCGTCTTTGCCTCGCGCGGAAGTGTTTCGATAAGACCGTCGGGCATAAATTCCAGCATATACGGAAGCTTCTTTTGGAGCGCGTTTATATATTTGCGCCATATATCCGCGCCGTCTGCCAAGGGATAGCGGTTACTACCTTCCCAGAAAAACGTGTGAACGCTGACAACGTACGGAGAAAGCGTGCGCGCGGCAGTCACGTTGTATTCAATGCTCTTGTGCTGGTTGGGTTGCCAGAACATTTTGAGATTTTCGCGGCCTACGTCGTTTATGAATTTGAGAGCGGAGGTATAGTCCTCGGTCAGAGAGTCGGGGTGACATTCAAGCGCAATGCTCATATTTCTTGCCTCGTCGCATATTCTCGCGGCGTCACGAACCATATAAGCGTAGTCGTCACTTGTGAGATCAGCGGTGATTATATTCATACCGGGCCAAACTCGTATTACCGAGGTTTCAAGCGCGTCCGCGCTTCTTACAACGTCGGTGAAATTCACGTCGTCGCGACCTATTTTGTAATATGAGCCGTATTCGGCGGTGTCAAGTCCGTACTGCTTTGTAAGAGCGGCTACCTCTCTTGCTTTCGCCACGTCGCCATGCGGAACGTGTACGTCGCCGCCCCACTCGATAAGCTCAAGCCCTGCATTCGCCGCGGCATCAAGTATTTGCTCGGGCGAATACTGCCTGAACGATATTGAAACAAGTCCTGATTTATTCATAAATTTCACTCCGTTTAAGCCATAGTCGCAAGCATTTTTTCGGTGACCTCGTATTTGCACGGCTCTCCGCTCATAAGCTTGCGGTATTCTTCAAGCATATAGTGTCCCATTCGCGCGACCTCGTTGCCCGCAGAGCCGGCAATGTGGGGAGAGAGAAATACGTTTTCCATTGTGTAGAGAGGGCTGTCCTCGAGCGGCGGCTCCGGCTCGGTAACGTCAAGAATGGCGGTGCGCTCGGGCTTTTCACGCAATGCGCGGATAAGGTCGTCCTCAACCACCTGCGCGCCTCTGCCCGTGTTTATAAACGTGGCGGTATCATTCATAAGCGAGAAATGAGCGTAACCCAGCATTCCAACCGTCGCAGGTACGTTTGCGAGGTGGTTGGATATAACCTGACACTCGGAGAATATGCGCTCAAGCGATGCCTTTTCCACGCAAAGCGCTTTTGCCGCATCATCGGAAAGGAAGGGGTCGAAAACAAGCACGTCGAGCTTGTAGGGACGAAGATATTCTATAACAAGCTTACCTATCATTCCTGCACCGATAATACCGACCTTGGTGTTGAAGCTTCCGGGTGTGCGCGCTGCATAAGCGGCGCCGCTCTCGCGTCCTTGAAGCGAGGAATGGCGACGGCAGGACAGGAAAAAGCCCTTGTTTGCAAGGATTATCTGCGCCACCGTGAACTCCGCGACGGGAACCGCGTTTGCCCCCCACGCCGAGAAGATTCTGACTCCCGACGCCAAAAATGGAGATGCAAAGCCCTTGACCGTACCCGCGCCGTACATTACTGCCTTGAGTGAGGGGAGATAATCGCGTATCTCCTGCTCTGAAAAGCAGGGCATGCCCCAAGTTGAGAAAATATATTCGGTATCCTTGAATTTTTCGGGCTGTGACAGAATATCCTCTTTGCAGAAGTTTACGTTATCACAAAGCTCCGCCTCGGCGCAAAGTGCGGCGCGCGTCTGACTATCGTAAACGTCAAATATCTTATCTCCACCCATAAAAATGCTTTTCATGATATTATCCGCCTTTCGGTATTTATATGGTTACATTATAATATAAACCTTTGTTTGTGTCAAGTAAATTTTCCTTTATTTTCTTTGCTTTGCGCATAAATTTGCATATGTCTGACGGAAAATCATTAAAAAAGACAAGGCGGTATGATTTATGTGCACGGCAGTGATTTTTGGGGAGAAAAACAGATATTTCGGGAGAAATCTTGATCATTATACGGTCTACGATGAGCAGGTGATAATTACACCGAGAAATTATAAGATGAAGTATCGGAATGGCGATGCGGACGTGTCGCATTTTGCTATGATAGGGATGGGAACGGTAGTTGACGGCTATCCGCTCTATTACGAGGCGACAAACGAGCACGGACTTTCAATAGCGGGGCTTAATTTCGTCGGCAACGCGGCGTACAATGTGTCAGACAAAGGCGTATTTATTCACCGCGCGTGCCATTGTGATGATAGATGCGACGAGAACAAGCTCGGTGAGCCGATTTTCGATACGGAGCATATCACGCCGTGTGAGTCGCCGTATGAGATAGAGCAATTTGAGCTTATTTTGTACATTCTCGGCAGATGTCGAACGGTAGATGAGGCGCAAAAGCGGCTTTGTGGGATAAATATGACCTGTCACGGCTTTTCCCGCGAGCTTCCGCCACCCGAGCTTCATTGGATGATAGCGGATGCAGAGCGGTGCATCACGCTTGAGATAATGCGCGACGGTATGCATATTTATGAAAATACCGTAGGAGTGCTAACCAATAATCCGCCTTTTGACTTTCACGTGCAAAATCTGTCGAATTATATCAATCTGTCCGCCTTTTCTCCTCAAAACCGATTTGGCGACGGTATGCCCATACGCCGTTTTAGTCACGGAATGGGGGCGATAGGATTGCCCGGCGACGCGTCAAGCGCATCAAGATTTGTGCGCGCGGCGTTTGTGAGAGCCAATGCGCGCATCCTTGACGGAGAGGGCGGCGGCGCGGTGCGCTGGAAGCGACATGCTTACGCGCACAACGGAATTGCGGAAAATATGCTGAGCGTGGAGCAGTTTTTTCATATTCTCGGCTCGGTCGAGCAGATTGAAGGATGTGTCAAGGTGGGCGAGCTTATGGAGCGCACACAGTATTCCTCGTGCTGTGATACATTGATCGGAAAATACTATTTTAAGACCTATTTTGATAGCAGGATCTGCTCTGTGGCGCTTTTTGATGCCGAGCTTGACGGACATTCTCTCATCTTGCGATGGGTTTCGGATATGAAGCATTAAAACTTTACGGAATAGCTTTCCGCAGTTGACATTTTTGCGCATCGGTGGTATAATTCATATATAAAATACACTGATTGAAGGACCTACTCATGAAAATCTGCGATCTTCACACTCACAGTATATATTCCGACGGAACCCTGACACCCCGCGAGCTTGCCGAGCTTGCCAAAGAGGCGGGAGTAAGTGCCATCGCTCTGACCGACCACAATAGCGTGGGAGGTCTGTGCGAGTTTGCCGAGAATACGGAGCGACTTGGTATTATCGGTGTCGCAGGCGTGGAATTTTCAACTGAATATCGCGGTGTGGAGCTTCATATTCTCGGACTTTTTATTGACAGAGAGCATTTTGCCGCCGTTGAGGAGTTTGTAGGGCGCTTTAAGGAGCGCAAGGCGCAGAGCAACGTTATATTGGTTGAAAATCTCTCACGCGCGGGCTATATTGTCGATCTGGACGGAATAAAAGCCAAAACTCCCGACGGCTACGTCAACCGCGCGCATATTGCCGCAGAGCTGGTCAAAAACGGATACGTCGAGTCGGTAAACGAGGCGTTTTCAAAGCTTCTGTCCGAAAAGAACGGATTTTATCAGCCGCCGTTGCGAAACGGAGCTATGGAAACTATCGAGTTTATCCGTTCAATAGGCGGTGTAAGCGTGCTGGCACACCCGTTTTTACAGCTTGATGAGCAACAATTGCGCGAATTTCTCGGCGAAGCCGTGGGAGTCGGTCTTGACGGAATGGAAACGGAATATTCGCTCTACTCGCGTGAGCGCATTGAGCTGTCGGAGCAGATATGCGATGACTTTGGCATACTGAAAAGCGGTGGAAGTGATTTTCACGGCGCAAACAAGCCCGACAGGCGAATTGCCGTTGGTAACGGAAACATAATTGTGCCGTTTGAGTATTACGAAAAGCTGGCAGAGCGCCACGCGGCGCGTTGCATTAGCACGCACGAGAGAACGGAGACAAAATGAGCACACGTATAATTGCCGTAAGACACGGATACAGTATATCCAATGAGCAGAGATTTTTTGCAGGACAGCTCGACGTTGAATTGACCGATAAGGGAATAGAACAGGCGCGGGCGTGCGGTGAGCTTTTTGAGCGCGCATATAGCGAAAATGATACCGTTACGGTTGAAAACACATCTTTTGAGCGTCCGTCTGCCATATATGCCAGCGATCTTGTGCGCGCTTATCGAACCGCACAGCCGATCGCTCGCACTTTGGGGCTTGACGTAATATGCACTCCTGCCTTGCGAGAGGTCAATGCGGGCGAGTGGGAGGGAGTACCGTTTGCCTTGCTTGACGAGAAATATGCGGAGGAATACTCCATTTGGAAGAACGATATAGGCAGAGCCGTCTGCACGGGCGGAGAGCGCCTTTGCGATTTTGCCGCGCGAATTGAGCGCGGCGTGCGCGAGATAGCCGAGCGACACGACGGAGAGTGCGTGGTCATAGCGACTCACGCTACCCCCATACGCGTGCTTTGCACGCTTGCGTCGGGATTTTGCGCGGAGGATATGGGGCGCATCAGCTGGGTAAGCAACGCCTCGGTCAGCTTTTTTGAATTTGATGGCGAATTTCATCTCGTCCGCGAAAACTTCACCGAGCACCTCGGACAAATGAAGACCGATCTTCCACGCGGAGTTTGATGCTTTTTGTCGTAAAACAAGTCGATTTGGGAACAAAATTGCAACAAAATGTAGATAAAACAACTTATTGTTTACAAAAAGCGGGAGATTTCCCGCTTTTTGTGTTCACATCCGTCGATACTCATAGATTTTTGGCGTTGTATAATGCATTTGTAAAAAATTGCTCAGATTATTTACAAACGGAAATATATGTGGTATAATTAAAATGTATATTTGTATCCGTGCGCCCGAGTGGCGCAAAAACCGTATGAAAGGGGAGATGACTGATGGAGAAAAACAATCTTAAGGGCTGGTTGTATCTTTTGCCCGCATTTTTGTTTCTCGGCGTGTTTATGATATATCCCTTGGTGGACGTCTTTATATATTCGTTTGAGGAAAATTTCAATTTCGTCACGCAGACCTATACGGGAGTGGGCTTTGAAAATTACGCTCACATTTTTGAAGACCCGTATTTTATAAAGGCGCTTCAGAATACGCTTATTCTGGTTGCCGTAACAGTTCCGCTTTCAACGGGAATAGCCCTTGTTATATCCTTGGGACTGTCCTCGATAAAGTGGCTGCGCAAGCTTTTCCAGACCGTGTATTTTCTGCCTTACGTAACTAACACGTTGGCGGTCGGCTTGGTGTTTATGATACTTTTCAAGCCCACGGAATATACCGACGGAATGGTCAATCTGCTTATCAACGTCTTCGGCGGACAAACCGTTGACTTTATAGAAGGACCTTACTGGGCAAAGATGTTCGTGCTTTGCTTCTATACCATCTGGATAGTGCTGCCGTTCAAGATACTGATACTCACCGGCTCGCTGGCATCTGTCAATCAGACCTATTACGATGCGGCAAAGATAGACGGCACAAGTAAATCGAGAATGTTTTGGCGCATAACTCTGCCTATGATCTCGCCTATGATATCATATCTTGTTATAACGGGCTTTATCGGCGCGTTCAAGGCGTACAGTGACTCGGTTGCGCTTTTTGGAAGCGATCTTAACGTGGCGGGAATGAACACAATAGTCGGTTACGTTTACGATATGCTTTACGGTGCTGCCGGCGGTTACCCGTCCTACGCGAGCGCGGCGGCGATAGTTTTGTTCTTTATAGTGCTTACGATAACGTGCATAAATCTGCTGGTCAGCAAAAAGCACGTTCACTATTGATAAGGAGGGCTAAATATGACTGCTAATCAGATAAAACAGCCCGACTATAAGCGCACAGAGCGAAATTCGACGATCAAAAACAGAGTGGGCAAGGTGTTTATATATCTTATGCTCACGTTCTGGGGACTTGTGGTGCTTTTCCCGTTCTACTATATGATACTTACCTCGCTTAAGGGGCAGGGAGCATATAACTCGGAGTTTATTCCCAAGCTTTACACGCTTTCGCCGACGCTTGAAAATTACAAGACGGCATTTTTGTCAGTGCCGCTTGACAGATATTTCATCAACACGCTTATCTTCACCGTGCTTACAACGGCAATAATGCTCGTTGTGTCGGTGCTTGCGGCGTTTGCGTTTGCGCGACTTAATTTCAAGGGTAAAAATCTCGCGTTTACGCTGTTTCTTTCACTTATGATGATACCGAGCGAGCTTGTTGTCATCACCAATTACGTAACCGTAACAAATCTCGATCTGCGTAATACGTTTACGGGACTTATACTGCCCAGCGTTGCATCGGTTTTCTATATTTATCTGCTCAAGGAGAACTTCGCGCAGATACCCGATGAGCTGTATCTTGCCTCCAAGGTGGACGGCACGACCGACCTCAAGTATCTTTTGAAGGTAGTGATACCGATATGCAGACCTACTGTTATCACGGTGGTAATACTCAAGGTCATCGAGTGCTGGAATTCGTACGTCTGGCCGCGCCTTGTTACGAGCGAGCAGGAGTATTTCCTTGTATCAAACGGAATTCAGGCGATACGCGAAAGCGGATTCGGACGTGAGAACGTGCCCGGAATGATGGCGGCGGTCGTGGTCGTATCCGTGCCGCTTGTGGTGCTTTTCCTTGTGTTCCGCAACAAAATCATGCAGGGCGTTTCAAGAGGAGGTATTAAGGGATGAGAAATATATCAAGAGCCATAGCGGCACTAATATGTCTTTCATTGGTCTTTGCCGCACTTGTATCCTGTCACGGTCGTTTGGTTCGTCCTGACGACGAGGAAAGCACGGCTCCCTTGAAGGAGGAGTTCAAGATCGACGCGGAGTTTGACGAAAACAAGCCGATTGAGATAACCTTCTGGGGCAAAAACGAGAACAATCCTACGCAGGTTGCGATATACAACAAGGCGATAGAGGATTTCCAAAAGCTTTATCCCAATATAACGGTAAATTTCAAGCCGTATTCGGATTATAAGCTCATATATCAGGACGTAAT
>JAZRFU010000025.1:0-12570 GCA_045643865.1 Eubacteriales bacterium | reverse complement strand
TCTCAATATCAACTCCGAGCGTGGACTTGGGAAGGTCGCGCACGTGTCCTACGGACGCAATGACCTTATAGTTAGAGCCAAGATAGCTCTTGACTGTGTTCGCCTTTGAGGGCGACTCCATAATTACGAGATTTGCCATTACAAATATCTATCCTTTCAAGTGTGCTGCTACCGACGCAGGTCGGCAGACAACTGTTTATTTTCTTACGTAAAGCGCTCCCGGCAGAGATGAAATAAACCCCTTTATTTCAAGCACCGTAAGCGCGGATATGACCTCGCCGAGCTTAAATCCGCTCTTTGTCAGATAATCAACCGTGACCGCGCGGTCAAGAGGCATTTCGTCAAATATCCTTCTCTGCTTTTCACTCAATGACTCAAGCGCCGCCGAATCCACCGCCGTCTTGCGCGGCTCTTGACCCTCGGACACAGCGGTTGCGACCAAGGTATCATTTCCCGTTGACCTCGGAGATTTGATCTTCTCCGCTTCTCTCTTGAGCTTTTTATCGGGATTCGGCTTATTCTTCGGCTGTGTATCATTGCTCTGCGCGCCGTTTGAGCGCAGAATATATTTTGCCGCGCCCGCCGCGCTGACTCCCATTTCCGCGATAGCATCGGGATCAAACTGCGAGCGTTTCTCCGCGTCCCTCATTTTTTGTATATTCAGTCGATCACGGAAAACGAACGCGTAATTTTTCACCACGTCGTATCCGCAAAGCACCGCTTGCGCGCCGTCGCGTATAAGCTGGTTAGTTCCCGACGAATTTTCAGAATCTATGTTGCACGGCACGGCGTATATATCCCTGCCCTGCATAATTGCCGACTTGGCGGTTATCATAGCGCCGCTACCCTCATCGGCATCGACCACAAGCACTCCCTGCGAAAGCCCGCTGATTATGCGATTTCTGACGGGAAAATTCATGCCGCGCGGCTCGGTCGATGGCGGATATTCGGTTATCACCGCTCCGCTTCTTTCTATACGCTCGCGAAGTCGTGCGTGCTGCTTGGGATAAGTCACGTCTATTCCGCACCCAAGCACCGCAACGGTGCTACCGCCCGCGCTGATCGCTCCTGCCGCAGATATTCCGTCGATACCCAGTGCCATTCCACTGACTACGACCGCTCCCGACGAGGCAATCTCATACGCTATTTTATACGCTGCCCTCATGCCGTATTCACTCATGCTTCTCGTGCCTACCATAGCCACGCAAAGCGCTTTGTTGAAGTCGGGCAGACGTCCCGTATAGTAAAGCACAAGCGGCGGATTTTTAAGCGAGCGTAAGCTGGACGGAAACTTCTCATCGTCATAGCAAAGCACGCCTATTCTACTCATCTGGCACATGCGCTGTATTGACATTGCACTGTCGAGTGATTTATCAGAAAGGTCCTCTGCAAGCCGTTCGCTCAAGCCCGCTCCGACGTACGCATCGTAATCGGCAGAGTAAATGTCGCCAATGGACTCAAAGCCCTCCAGCAGATGCAATACCTCCGCGCTACCCTGTCCGCACTTTTCTGCCAGCCATATCCATTTCGAAGTGTTATTCATAAGTCATCTCCAAACAAATGATTTTTTCAGCGACGGACGCCGAAGAATTCCCACGCAAGCACCGCCGCCGCGGTTGCCGCGTTGAGTGATTCCACACCCTCGCTCATAGGGATATATACGCTCGCGTCGCACGTCTGTATCGCTTCGTTTGAAATTCCATGTCCCTCGTTTCCGATAAGCACGCAATCCCCTTTTCGTATTTCAAGCTCTCCAAGCTTCTGCGCATTCTCGTCAAGCGCCGACGCAAAAACTCTGCGACCGCTATCCCTGAGCTGTGCTATCGCCACACTTATCGACTCAACTCTGTCCGTTTTCAGGGCAAATATTGCGCCCATTGACGCGCGAACCGTCTTGGAATTGTATATGTCAGCACAATCGCGGCTCATTATCACTCTATCAACGCCGAATGCGGCGGCAACTCTCATTATCGCGCCAACGTTTAGCGGATCGCGAACCGATTCCATCAGCAGTATCTTCTCTTTTTCGTCTGCTAAGATAGCATCATCGACACCGAGCAATTGATGCCTGTCGGGATCGAATTTTGCCACGCATATAACGCCCTCGGGCGCGTTTTCATCGGAGATCTGCTCAAACAGTCGGTCGCTGACAACAACCGTCTTGCAACTCACACAGCTCTCATTTATGCCGTAAAGCAAGCTTGCCTTTTCGAACACGGCGTCGTATGCCGACTCCGCAACGAGCAAAAACGACAGCTCCACGCCGCGATTCACCGCCTCGCACATAAGCTTAACGCCGTCGAAACGGAAAAGAGCGTTCTTTTCTCTGTGCTTTTTGTCGCCGAGCAAGCGAGCAAGAGAAACAAATTTATTTTGAGATGACGTTATGATCTCGCCCAAAAAAGCCATTTTATTCCTCTCCTCTCTCACACGTCAACGTTGTTTTTTTGTTGAAATTATACTAAAACCACACCAAAAATTTTGGCATACCTACAAATCGAAAATTCACTGTCAAAAAAATCGCACATAATATAAAATGTAAAAAAGTTACTTTTGTGGCAATTTTTTCAAGCGAAAAGGGGGAGTTTTTTGTCAAAAACGGGGCTTTTGTGCCTCATTTAGCCAAAAGCTAATTACCCCTATCTATGACAAAAACCCGGTTCCTGACCGGGTTTTTATTCAAAGAATTAGAGAGCTGCCTTTGCCTGCTCTGCGAGTGCTGCAAATGCTGCCTTGTCGGATACTGCAAGCTCTGCGAGCATCTTTCTGTTAAGGGTGATGCCTGCCTTCTTGAGTCCGTTCATGAACGTAGAATAGTTCATGCCGCAAACCTTTGCCTGAGCGGAGATTCTGGTGATCCAGAGACGTCTCATATCTCTCTTCTTAAGCTTACGACCTGCGAATGCATAGTTACCGCTCTTCATTACCTGCTGCTTAGCCATCTTGAAGTGCTTGGACTTAGCACCCCAGTAACCCTTAGCAGCCTTAAGCATTTTATTTCTTCTCTTGCGCGTCATCATCGCGCCTTTAATTCTTGCCATTTTACTTTATTCCTTTCTCGATTACGACTAAATTACTTCTGGATAAGTGTTCTGATGTTGCCAGCCATAGCTTCGCTCATGATAGCGCCGGTACGGAGATGTCTCTTTCTCTTCTGGGTCTTAAGACCGAGGTTGTGGCGGTGGTGACAGTGGTTCATCTTTACCTTGCCAGTTCCGGTAACCGAAAATCTCTTGGCAGAGGCCTTATGTGTTTTGACTTTTCCCATTTTTATATACTCCTTATAATTAAAAGATTACAAATATTATTTTTTCTGTGTGATGGGGGATATTACCATACTCATCATACGTCCGTCAACTGACGGCTTTTTATCTACGGTTCCGACCTCGGAACAGATCTCTGCGAACTTATCTATAATTTCGCGTCCGATAGCCATATGGCTCATTTCTCTGCCGCGGAATCTCATTACGACACGAACCTTGTTGCCCGACGACAAGAACTTGCACGCCTGCTTTGCCTTGGTTTCAAAATCGTGAGTGTCGATTCTGGGGGAGAGCTGAATTTCCTTAAGCTCTACTACCTGTTGCTTTTTCTTGGCTTCCTTTTCCTTCTTCTCACGGTCAAAGCGATACTTGCCGTAGTCCATGATCTTGCACACGGGCGGATTCGCCTGTGCGGACATCATTACAAGGTCAAGTCCCTTGTCGTAAGCGAGTGAAAGTGCCTTATCGGAACTCATAAGTCCCAGCTGCTCTCCGTCTGCACCGATTACGCGAATTTCCTTGCAATCGATAGCTTCATTGATGAGAGTATCCTTCGTGTTGTTTGCTGCTATGGTTATACACCTCCGTTAAAATTAAAATGTATATGTTTTATAATATTTGTCAGAATGTTTGTCCCGAAAACGAAAAAACGCAGGACACAAAGTCCCGCGAAAACACAAACCGCCCTTATTATACAAGGAAAACTGCGGCGTATCTCTATTAACCTTGGCTCACTTTGCGGCAAGGTGGAAGCGGAACTTCTCTTTTTTACGTCGATTATTATATCACACCGTTTCCCTTTTGTCAATAGTTTTTTTCACTTTTTTCAAAAAAGTTTTCGGCGCCCCAATACAACAAATACAAAAGGAAAGCACAACCGTTCCCGTTTAGCATTGCGCCCCAATATCATTAGCTTGATACCTCGCAAGAAAAAAGAACACGGTTGTGCAGGAAAAAATATAAAGCGCCGATGCGGGTCGTCGCTTTACTCGGGATTATCATTATACACCCATTTTTGCGATTTGTAAATAGCTATTTTGTACGATTTTTTGTCGCAAATTTTGTTAAAATGCATAGCATATAAATTTTTGCGCCGTTTGTCGTAGTCGTTTTTAGGCATTTTGACAATAAATTCATGTCGTACTTGTCCCCTCGCCGCAACGAGTGAACCAACTTGTTAGCCAACAAATTGAAATTTATGGGGGAGTTGACGGGCGAACACAGTTCGCCCCTACGTTTGAAAGATAACGCCACTCCCATACCCGTAGGGGCGAACTGTGTTCGCCCGTTTATGTCCACGACAAATCAAAATTTGAATACCAAATTCAATATTCTCAAGTGTTATCGAAAATAAAATAACAAAAATTCTTAAAAACTATGGAAATTCCTTATAAAATGTGATATAATATATTTAATTATACGTATTTTTGAGAGCAACTCATAAAAGATAAGTTAAACCTATACATAGATTTCGGAGAACACAATGGCAGAATACACAGTAAAAGCAGAAAAACTTTCATTACCTTTAATAGCTCTGGACGGCACGGTCGCTTTCCCGGGCGAGATCATAAATCTTGAGGTCAGCGATGAGAACTTCGCTTCTTGTGCGGCAGTCAAGGAAGCATTTGAGGGTTCAAAATATGCCGTAGCGGTACCGATCAAGAATGACGATCCCACAGATCCCCTGCTCTTTGAATTCGGCACGGTTGTTAAAATAAAGCAGGTCGTAAATGCGCCAGACCAGGCCCTGCGTTGTATTGCAGAGGGAATGTCACGCGCGATCGTGAACGATTTTCGCCGCACAGGAAAGTACTATACGGCAAGCGTTATCTGCAAGACCGTCACGCTTCCCGATTCGGCGGGAATCAAAAATCAGGCATATCTGCGCCGTCTTAACGACGTAGCCGCAAAGATGGCAAAGCTGCTCCCTCCCCCTGCGGAGAGCATATTGCCCTCATTCAAGGGTATAAAAAACCCCGCCATGCTTGCCGACGTCATCGCATCGGGACTTTTCATAAAATTTGAGGATAAGCTTGAGGTGCTTGCCACCTTTGAGCCATACAGACGCATAGAGGCAGTTCTCGCCATCGCGGAAGAGGAGCTTGAGGTCCTCGGTCTTGAAAACGCGCTTCACAAAAAGACGCGCGACAGAATAAACCGCTCCCAGCGCGAATACTATCTGCGCGAGGAGATGAAGGCAATACAAGAGGAGCTTGGCGACGGTCTTTCCGACGTCGAGGAATTCCATCAAAGAATAATGGCGCTTGATTGCTCCGACGAGGTCAGAAAAAAGCTGATTCGCGAGAATGACCGTCTGGCAAAATCCCCCTTCGGCTCTGCCGAGGCAACTGTCATAGCCAATTATCTTGACACCTGTCTTGACGTACCGTGGGCGCAGTCCACGTCCGACCGCACCGATATTATGGCGGCAAAAAAGATACTTGACGCCGACCACGACGGTCTTGACGACGTAAAGGGCCGCCTGCTCGAATATCTTGCCGTAAAGCAGCTCAATCCCGAGCTTCGCGGACAGATCCTCTGTCTGTACGGCCCTCCCGGAGTGGGTAAGACCTCTATCGCGGCATCTCTTGCCAAGGCGATGAAGCGCAAATACGTTCGCGTTTCGCTCGGCGGTGTGCGTGACGAGGCGGACATCAGAGGTCACAGAAAGACCTACGTAGGCGCTATGCCGGGACGTATAATCAACGCGCTTATCCAATCTGGCGTGAAAAATCCGCTTATATTGCTTGACGAGATCGACAAAATGGCTAACGACGGCAGGGGCGATCCCGCATCGGCTATGCTTGAGGTGCTTGATCCCGAGCAGAACAAGTTTTTCAGAGATCATTTTGTGGAGCTTCCCTTCGATCTCTCGGACTGCATATTTATCGCAACCGCGAACACTCTTGATACCGTTCCGCGTCCGCTTATCGACCGTATGGAGCTTATCGAGCTTCACACCTATACAAAGAGTCAGAAAACGGCTATCGCCAAGAATCATCTTATTCCTAAGCAGTTAAAGCGCCACGGACTCAACAAGCGAATGCTCAAGATAGGCGACGACGCGCTTGAATATGTCATCGACTGTTATACGCGCGAGTCGGGAGTGAGAAATCTTGAGCGCGAGATCGCATCGCTTTGCAGAAAGGCGGCAAAGCTCATAATCGAGGACGGTCGCAAGAGCGTCAAGGTATCAAAGAGCGACGTTGTCGCCCTGCTCGGTCCCGAAAAAATTCTGCCCGAGCGCATATCGGACGCTGACGAGGTCGGAGTTGTAAACGGTATGGCTTACACCCAGTCGGGTGGAGATCTTCTGCGCGTTGAATGTGCCGTTATGGACGGCACAGGCAAGCTGGAGCTTACCGGCTCGCTTGGCGACGTAATGAAGGAATCGGCTCACGCCGCTATCACCTGCGTGCGTCAGCTTGCCGACAAATATGGTATATCTCCCGATTTCTACACCAAAAAGGACATACATATCCATTTCCCCGAGGGAGCAGTTGCCAAGGACGGTCCCAGCGCAGGCGTTACCGTTGTAACCGCTCTTGTCAGCGCGCTTTCGGGTATCCCCGTGCGACGCGACGTAGCTATGACGGGAGAGATCACCGTGCGCGGCAAGGTATTGCCCATAGGAGGTCTTCGCGAAAAGACCATGGCGGCATATTCTGCGGGTGTAACGACTATCCTTATCCCTGCGGACAATATGAAAAACCTCAAGGACGTAGATCCCGTTGTGCGCGAGAACGTGACGTTCATTCCCTGCCGCACGGCAAATGAGGTTCTTGAATGCGCGCTCGCTATGCCCAAAACTGAATTTATCCACACGGACATCGCGCAAAGAACACTTGGGGTTGACCATTCCCCCGTTGCATCGGCTACCGTCAGCGAGCCGAGAGTACGCAGAGCAAAAACGGACAAAGATTCAAAATAAGGAGTGCTTATGGGACTCAACACACAAAACGTAAATCTAAAAATGACCGCGGGCTTTGCAAGTCAGTTCCCGACGGACGCGATCCCTCAGGTCGCGCTTTCGGGCCGCTCCAACGTGGGTAAAAGCTCGCGTATAAACACGCTGCTCGGCAGAAAATCTCTGGCGAGAGTGTCGGCAACACCGGGTAAGACTATCACCGTCAACTTCTACGAGGTTGACAAAAAGCTTTTCTTGGTTGACCTGCCCGGCTACGGCTTTGCGGCGAGAAACCACGAAAATCAAAAGCAATGGTCTGCTCTTACCGACGGATATTTCACAAAAAACAAAAACATCGATCTCGTTCGCGGCGTGGTTCAGCTTATTGACAGCCGTGCTGGAATCACACGCGACGACGCGATGATGCTTGAATGGATGAACGCCTCGGGATTTCCCTATATCGTGGTGATAACCAAAATAGATAAGCTTAATAAGACCGAGCGCGCCGCTTGCATCGAAAAGATAAACGCGGACGAGCGCATTGCCGAGGGTACGCCGATAATTCCCTTCTCCTCGCTCAAGGGCGAGGGCAAGGCGGAGCTTTGGCGCGCTATCGCCGATTGCGCAGGCATCACACTTTAATCGCACAATAAAACGAAACTAACGGAGGACAACAAAAATGCTGTTTTCACTTCTTGCGGGAGGAGATCTAAGACAAGCGCTTATAAGCATCCTTTTATCTCTGCCCGTCATTCTGATCGCTCTTTCCTCGCACGAGGCGGCGCACGCATATATCGCGTACAAGATGGGCGACAGAACAGCATACAACCTCGGACGAATGACCATAAATCCGATAAAGCATCTCGACCCCATCGGCTCGCTTTGCATGCTTGTGTTCGGATACGGCTGGGCAAAGCCCGTACCGATAAACACGCGGAATTTTAGAAACCCCAAGAAGGGCATGGCACTGACCGCCATCGCGGGCCCCATCACCAATCTGCTTTTGGGCGTCATAAGCGCGATACTGTACGCCGTTACGCTCTTTCTGTATAACCGTTTTGCCATTGAGATAGTGCAAAACGAGCTGACAAGCAATATCATGAGCGTGCTTTTGACCTTCTTCTATCTTGGCGGTATGATGAACCTTATCCTTGCGGTATTTAACCTCATTCCTCTTCCGCCCTTTGACGGATCGAGATTTTTCTCGCTCTTTCTGCCAACCAAATGGTATTTCGCAATTATGAAATACGAGCGATACAGTATGCTCATAATTCTCGGCATTTCTCTGCTCTGCTCGCGCCTGTTTAATTTCTCACCGTTTGCGTGGGTAGCGGAGCTTATATTCGACAACGTGGCAGGACCTATACTCCAGCTGCTTGTAAAGGCGTTTATGCTTTGACTTTTTGAAAGGAGGTCGACCCATGGAGGCACTTAACTACCGTCTTGAAGCATTTGAAGGCCCTCTGGACCTTCTTCTGTCCTTGATACACAAAAACAAGATGGCGATAGACGACATCAAGATCAATATAATATGCGAGCAGTACCTCGAATATATTGAAGCGGCGCAGATGCTTGATATGGAGCTTGCCAGCGAATTTATCGTTATGGCGAGCGAGCTTATGCTCATCAAGAGCAAGCTGCTGCTTCCCAAGGTCGAGGAGGACGAGGAGGACCCCCGTGCCGCACTTGCCGACGCGCTGTTCAAATATCAGCAGGCAAAGGAGGCGGCAAAGAAAATGGCGCTTCTCTACCCGCGCTTCTCGGGGCGACTCGAAAAGGACACCGACGAAATATCCATCGACCGCAGCTTTGTGCTGGATCAGGACGTAGAATCGTTGTGCCTTGCGGTGCGCCGCATCGTCACCTACAACGAAAACCGCCCCAAGATCGAGCGTTCGGTGTTCACGCCCATGATAAGCTCGCCGATAGTTCCCGTCGAGGTCAAGATAACGGGAATACTGAACAGAATGTCAAAGAAAAAGGCGACCACCTTAAAGGAGCTTTTGTCCGATTCGGTATCGCTCCCCGACATGATAGCCATATTCCTTGGCGTGCTGGAGCTTATCAAAATTCGCAAAATTCTGATACACGACACCGAGGGAACGCTTCTCGACGAGAACGCGTCCTTTATAATAAATGAAAACCCCGACGACGTGCTGACCGCCGAAAACGTGGACGAGCAGTACGAAAAGAAGCCCGTCGAGGAATCTGCAACTCAGGAGGCATGGAGCTTTGAATAACGAAAAGAATACTTCGGAAAAGACGCCGATACGAATAGATCAGGTAACAAACGCCATCGAGGCAATACTTTTCGCCGCAGGACATCCCGTGGCATACGACAAGCTCTCGGCAGTGCTGGGACTTTCCGTCAAGGACGTAAAGACGCTTGTCGAGACAATGTGCGCGGAATACAACGGTGAAAACTCAAAGAGAGGGCTTTTACTGCTCACCTTCCCCGACTCCTGCCAACTTGCCACCAAGGAGGAATTTCTCCCCTACATACGCGAGGCACTTGATATAAAACGCGGAGGCAATCTGTCCGCATCCACTATGGAAACACTCGCGGTCGTCGCGTACAATCAGCCCGTAACACGCTCATTTGTTGATGCGGTGCGCGGTGTGGATTCATCCTACGCTATGACCTCGCTTATCGACAAAAATCTTATAGAATCCCTATCGCGCCTCGACGCGCCGGGTAGACCTATGCTCTACACCACGACGGAGAAATTTTTGCGCGTTTTCGGTCTGTCCTCGCTTGACGAGCTGCCCGAAACCGAGCTTTCTCCCACAGCTGTGACCGAGGAGGCACTCGCAGTTGAGGAGGTCGGCTTCTCGTCGGCTCTTTCTGCCGTCGCGGCAACAAATAGCCAAAACGAAGAATAATCTTATCTTTTAGCCCACTAAAACAAGGAAAGGAGTGATATTTACGGTCGTATTTCTGATAATACTCGCAATATTCGTGCTTTTATTTACCGTGAGAGCCAGAGTAACCGTTGATCTCTCCGACGAGCTTTCCTTATTCGTTGGCGTGGGGGGCATGAAAATAAAAATTTTGCCCAAAAAGCAAAAAAAATATAAGATAAGTGATTACACTCCGAAAAAAATAGCAAAAAGAGATAAAAAGGCCGCCGAAAAGGCAAAGAAAAAGGCGGAGCGCGACGCGCTCAAAAAGCAAAAAAAGGCGGCAGACAAAAAGCGCAAGAAGGACGAGCAGGCAAAGCTCACTAAGGAGCAGAAAAAAGCGCAAAAGGCGCAGAAAAAGGCGGGACGCCCTCCTCTGCCCGACACTCTCTCCCTATTTTTACGTATTATCAAGCTCTTCTTCTCAGGATTTTTCTCGCACTTTCATTTCCACGTAGCCAAGATAAGAATAAGCGTCGGCGGCTCCGACGCGGCGCAGATCGCGCTAACGTATTGCGCGCTTACAAACGTGCTTCACCCTATATTCGCATTCCTTGGCAAGCACTCTAATCTGCACGGAATGAAAAATGCGGACATACTTATATCGACTGACTATCTCTCCGAGGAGATAAAGGCAGAGGTCAAGCTCGGCTTTTCAATGAGCTTGGGAGGACTTTTAGGCGTTCTCTTAAAATCAGCATTCAGCTTTATCTTCGGTTGGATGAAAATAAAGCCGTCATCGCCGTCGCCAAAGGCGAGCGCGGCAGACAACGCGGACAAAGAGGTAGCGGCAACCGCCAAGGAGCTTGCGTCCGCAAATTAAAGCAGTAAATAAAATTCAGTATATAAATATCCTACTCAAAGAAAGGAAAAATATCATGGCATCAGAAAACAAGCTTCAGGAAGTGGTACAGTCCACACTCGCGCAGATCAGAAATATGATCGACGCCAATACAGTTATCGGAACTCCCGTAGAAACCAAGTCGGGCACGACTATCATTCCGATCTCCAAGGTTGCTATCGGATATGCAACGGGCGGTCTTGATTTCAACGACAAAAACGGCGGCGCGCAGGGTAAGCCCCAGAACTTCGGAGCAGGCGGCGGCACGGGTATCTCCGTACAGCCCGTAGGTATGCTCTGCGTATCCCCTAACGGCGACGTTGAGCTTATCAACATAGGCGTTAAGAACCCCACCGATCCCATGGAGCAGCTCTCCGACATAATCGACCGCTCTCCCGAGATCATCGCCAAGATCAAGGCGGTATTCGCAAAGGAAAAGGCAGAGGCGCAGGAAGAAAAGCAGGATAAATAATCCTCGCCACACCGTAAAGTAATAATCTATCCCCTCGGACAATATAATACTACCGTATATTACTTGTCCGGAGGGATAGCTATGTCAAAAACAACTTCTGAACGCAATAAAACCGTAAGAGCCGCGTGTGTATGCGCGGCGGTGTTGTTATGTTTGGGGGCTATTTTTGTATTTTTTCGCGATTTGACGTCAAGCGAGACGGCGGACGGACAGCAATCCGTCACGGGTAGACCGGAATATTCTCTGCTCGGTGTGGGCGGTGTGCCTACACCCTCGGTTTCTGCCGCGGCGGCGGTGCTTATGGAGGCATCGAGCGGAGAGATAATTTGGTCAAAATCGCCCGACGAAAAGCTACCTATGGCATCAACCACCAAGATAATGACGGCACTTGTGGCTATTGAAAACGGCAACGTTGACGACGTGGTGACGGTCTCCTGCGACGCGGTGGGTATAGAGGGCTCGTCAATATATCTCTATGAGGGCGAGCGTCTGATGCTCGGTGATCTGCTATCGGCTATGCTGCTTGAATCCGCAAACGACGCGGCAACGGCGATAGCCATACATATAGGCGGCAGCGTCGAGGGCTTTGCCGATATGATGAACGCCAAGGCGGCAGAGCTGGGGCTCAAATCCACCCATTTTACAAATCCGCACGGACTTGACAACGCCGAGCATTTTACAACGGCGCGCGAGCTTGCAATAATAGCGCGCGAGGCGATGAAAAATGAGATGTTTGGAGAGATAGTATCTACCTACAAAAAAACGATACCCCTCAATGAAACAGAGGGCGTGCGTCTGCTCATCAACCACAACAAAATGCTCAAGCGGTACGACGGAGCGTGCGGAATAAAGACGGGTTACACTAAAAAAAGCGGGCGCTGTCTTGTCAGCGCGGCGGAACGCGACGGACTATCATTTATATGCGTTACTCTCAACGCGCCTGACGATTGGCGAGATCATACCCAAATGCTGGATCTGGGATTTTCCCTTTACGAATCGCGCACGCTTTGCGGCGATGGCGAGTTCAGCTATACTATGCCCGTAGTTGGCGGCGAGAGCGAATACGTCATCCTTGAAAATGCTAACGCCGTGTCACTTCCCCTACCCCGAAGCGCAGGCGAGGTCACCTGCACGGTGGAGCTTCCGCGCTTTCTCTTTGCCGAGGTCAGGGAGGGCGAGGTCGTGG
>JAZRFU010000024.1:0-5985 GCA_045643865.1 Eubacteriales bacterium | reverse complement strand
TTCTCCGCAGAGAATTTGCCAAGACCATGAGGTTCAAATCCCATCCCCGCAACCAACGAAAAGGACACCACACGGTGTCCTTTTTTCGTTGGTTGCCGAGTTGGCTATGAACCGAATGACCGACGGAGGATGTCATGGGGGAGCGAGCCGACGCGCCGCCGGTGGCGGATGAAGCGAGGCGAGCGAGTGAGAAAATAAGGAGTATCGCAACCGAAAGGGCGCGATGCGACTATATTTTCGAGTGGGCAATGAAAAATCCCATCCCCGAAGTCAAAATGAAAAAGCTTACGGTTCGTTGACCGTAAGCTTTTTATTATATCATCTTATTGCCCTTATTGCTGGATAACACGGTATCGTCCGTCTCCTCTGCGCTGGTCTTTTGTGCCACAATCGCTCTTGGTCTGCTCAATCGGTCAAGTGCTATACACGCAAGATAACCCACGGTAATGGTAAAGAAAACGCCGACTATGTAAGCTATAAGCGTTACCTCAAAGCTTCCGAACAGGTCCATAAAATAAATAGAATAATCGCCGTACATATTCATTCCGAAATACGAACGGTGGAAAAAGAAATTAAGAAACAGACCGTAGGATATTACCGCATATATGAATATGAGTGATTTTCCATAGGATTTTGCGCTTAGCTTTACCTTGCCTGAAAGAACAAGATAAAATCCGTATAGTCCCATAATGCAGTGACATGCTGCCTCACTCACATGAATAAACTTTGCGTCCTGATGATAGTTGACCAGATACTCTACCTCTGGGCTTACAAAGAGCGCCACGAACATTCCAAGCGCCAAAAATGCAATCGCCGCATACGCATAATCTCGGAACTTTTTTCGCATAAACGGAGTAAGCAGGATTATCGTACAAATGAAAGGACTTATATTATCAAGCGTCATAAAGCCCGATTTAAGCCCGTTATGCTCAAACATAGCATAATTCCAGCTAAAAAAGAATATGGCGTTAGCTGCAATAAACAGATTATTGATCATTGGGCTGCGCAATCTCTCCCTGAAGTAGCACATCAGAAACAGAGCAACGCAAAAAACCACGGAAAGTATGCCGAGCATTTGCATTATATGCATACCTTATCCCTCCGTTGTCAATTCTTCTGAAATAGATTTTCCGAATCCGTAAATGAATGTAGTTTCTTCCGATTTCTCTGCCTCGGTCGACTCCTCAGTCGTAGTGTCGGTCGGTCGGACTACGGGACGGTTAGGATCACGGATCGGGAATTTGATCTCTGTTTCTGTTTCTGTTTCCGTTTCTGTTTCGATAACGTCCTCAGCGCCAACCCAGATAACGCCCGCAGTTCCCTGCCAGCCACTCTCCCAGCCAAGCGGCATGTCCTCCTTGGCAACGCCCGTTTTGATTATCAATTCGTCACAGCCGTCAAAGGCATCATCGGCGATGCAGACAACGCTGGTGGGGATCACGATTTCCTTAAGTGAGGAGCACCCTCTGAATGCGCCCGAGCCAATCTCTAAAAGCCCCTCGTTAAGAACTATCTGCTCGATCGCGCTGCATCCGCTGAATGCATCAGCACCAATATACGTTACGGTTTGAGGAATTTCAATAGATGTAAGCCCCGTACAGTTGGCAAATGCTCCGTCGCCAATATGTATAAGTCCGTCAAGAAGATATATCTTGGTTATTCCAAAGCAATCGGCAAAAGCATTATCCTTAATTCCAAGTACCTTTTTGTCACCGTGATAAGCTCCGAGATAAACCTCGCCGCGTATATGCTTATACGCGCCTGCGATCTCAACGAAATTTTGATTTGACGATCCTGCATAAATAATTCCGGGCGTGGTTTCATATTCCCACTCCGCCGATATGACGATATTCTTGGTTATCCGATTGTACGGCTCGCTCCACCCTCGCAAATATGCACCGTCTTTATATACGACCGGAGGTGTTGCGGCTTGTCCCTGCGTTACGTGCTGCTCAAGAGAACCGCTTATCAGTGTTCCACCGTTGAGGTCAAATTTTACAACGTACGTCTTTTTGCCCGCAAAAAATACCAACAGCAAAAGTATCGATACCGCCAAAAAGAGTATTCCAAAGATAAGTATTATATTAAGTTTACTTTTACGATGCTCCATTATGTCCTCCTGTTATAAGTATCAATTTTATTTTACCATAGCTTATGAGAATGTCGTGTGAACGTTGCGTGAAAAATGCAAAAAAACATAAATTTCCACATTGGAGCTATCTACCCTGTTGACCGTTTACTCGGTTCTCGTTGCCGACGGCGTCATATCAAAATGCTTTTTATACATTCGGTAAAAGTTACTGTAATTGTCGTAGCCGACGTATGCGGCGGCATCTGTGGCGCTCATTCCCTCGCTGATCTTCATGGCGGCGAGGGCGATTTTTTTCTGCACGATATACTGCTTGACCGATATTTTCATTTTCTTTGCAAACAAGTGGCAAAGCGTGGACTTGGATATGAAAAGTCCGTCGGCTACGTCATCAAGCGTGATCTTATCGCAGATCCGTGCGTCTATGTAGGATATTATCTCGGACAGCTTTGAGTCGATCTCCCTGTGTTCCCTTTTGTCCTGTTTTTCCCTGTCTGCTCGCTCCGATGCGGCATAAAACATACGGATAAGTGTGCTTTGAGCCAGCGGCAAATATTTTTCGTGATCAGAGCGCGCCAGCAGCTCTGCCACCTCCCCGAACTCCAAGCCGTCCACTACGGGATTTTCATCAAGCGCGGCTATAACGTCATTCCTTATCTGATAAGGTATTGCACCCTCACCGAAAAGCGCGGTAACGCGACGGTACGTTCCATTTTGGTTGGCTCTTACGCTATGATACGTAAGCGGCGGCAGAATGACCGCCTGATTTGCTCTGCAACGAAATCTTCTTCCCTCAAGCACGACGCTTATATCGCCCTCTACAACGTATATCATCTCAAAATCAATATGACAGTGGCTTTCCCAAATAGGCGTAGCGTCAACATATCCGTCGATACATTCAAAACGGAATTCTCCCGATTTTGCAATCATTTTTCGCTCCTTCAATTAAAATATTAATCAATTTATTATATAATATCATAATTTTGCAAGAAAAGCAATATAAAAAGCATAAAAAGATATTGAAATTGCTTTTTTAGTCGAGTAAAATATAATTAACAGGCAAATTTATGCTATATGGCGTAAATTTGCGCCATATACGAAGATAAATTGGAGGACTGTATGGAAAACGTATTAAATTCTTCGCTGGCGGTATGCGGCAAGGTCATTCCCAACCGAGTAGTATTTCAGCCAATGGAGGGCTGTGACTGTCACAACGACGGTGTGCCCAGCGAGCTTACTATCGCCAAATATACACGCGCGGCAAAGAGCGGCGCGGGACTTATCTGGGTTGAGGCGTGCGCGGTCTGCCCCGAGGGCAGAACAAGTCAGCGTCAGATGATGCTCACGCGCGAAAATCTTCCCGAATTCAAGAAATTTGTGGATATGATGAGAACCATCGCGCTTGAGGAGTGCGGAATCAATCCCGTTATCATTCTTCAGCTGACACATTCGGGCAGACAGAGCATCGTACCTATGATAGCTTACAGACACCCCATTTACGAGCAAACTCGCCCCGTTACCGACGACAACATCGTCAGCGACGAGTACCTCGATTCCCTGCCCGAAAAGTACGTGCAGTCGGCGCTTCTCGCCATTGAAGCGGGCTTTGACGGAGTTGACGTAAAGTCCTGTCACGGATACCTTTTTCAAGAGGTTCTTTCGGCATTCACGCGCGAGGGCAAATACGGCGGCTCTTACGAAAACCGCACGCGTCTGTATCTTGATTCCGTTCGCGCGGTCAAGCAAGCGGTCGGCGACAAAATACTCGTCGTATCGCGTCTCAGCGTTGCCGATATGGTTCCAAGACCGTACGGTTTCGGTACCGATGAGCAAAACAACATTGATTTCACCGAGCCCGACCGTCTGATCGCTCAGCTCTGCGAGGCGGGTATCAGCATCCTCAACGTCACCATCGGTAACCCCTACTACAATCCTCACATCAACCGCCCCTACCGTCAGGGTGGATACGTTGCGCCCGAGCCCGCGCAGGCGGGACTTGACCGCTTCATCACGGTTGAAAAGCATATAAAGGAGCTTTTTCCCTCGCTCGTCGTAGTCGGATCGGGACTTTCGTATTACCGAGGCGATCTTATCGAAAAATCGGAATATATGCTGAACGAGGGCATCTGCGACCTTGTCGGATACGGTCGCGCGTGGTTGGCGTATCCTACGTTCTATCGCGATCATCTTGAGGGCAAGTTTGATGCTCGCAAGTGCTGCGTGGCTTGCTCCAAGTGCACCGCTCTGATGCGCCACAAATGCGTTTCGGGCTGCGCGGTCTTCAACGATTATTACAAGGCGCTCTACAAAGAAAACTGCACCAATAAATGATAAAAAGTCAACAAAGACAGGAGAAAATGATTATGAATAACAAGGTAGCAATAGTAACAGGATCGGCAAGAGGAATAGGTCGTGCAATTGCAGATATGCTGGTAGAAACGGGATACACCGTGGTTTATTCCGACGTACACGAGAGCTTGGAGGGCGTTGAATATTATCACCCCTGCGACATTTCAAAGGCAGAGGACAGAGCCGCTCTGGCACAGTTCATAAAGGATAAATTCGGCAGAATAGACCTGCTTGTAAACAACGCGGGCGTTGCTTGCAAGACGCGTCTTGACATTCTCGAGACCACAGAGGAGAGCTTTGACCGCCTTATCAGAATCAACACCAAGGGCACGTTCTTTATGTGCCAGACCTTTGCAAATATGATGATCGAATGTACGGGCAAGGGTATTGAGGGCTACTCACCCCGCATCGTCAATATTTCCTCTATGTCGGCGTACACGTCCAGCGTAAGCCGCGGCGAGTACTGCATCTCCAAGGCGGGCACAGCTATGACCACCCTGCTCTTTGCAGACCGTCTTGCAGAATACTCTATTCCCGTATTCGAGGTACGCCCCGGCATAATCAAGACCGATATGACCGCAGTCGTTACCGAAAAGTACGACCGCCTTATATTCGAGGAGGGTATCACTCCCATAAGACGTTGGGGTACTCCCGAGGACGTTGCGAAGTGCGTGCTTGCGGCGGCAAGCGGTGCGCTTGACTTTGGAACAGGCACAGTGCTCAACGCCGACGGTGGCTTCCACATTCGACGTCTGTAATGGCGGAACGGAGAACTATTATGAGAACATACGATTTTGACGTTATAATAATCGGCTCGGGCTGCGCGGGCTACAACTGCGCGGACTGGCTTCATTCGCTCGGCAAGACTAATATTGCAATAGTCACCGAGGCAAAGAACGCGGGTACGTCCAGAAACACGGGAAGCGACAAGCAGACATACTATAAGCTTTCATTGGCTGGTGACGAGGGAGATAGCGTAGGTCAGATGGCGCAAACGCTCTTTGACGGCGGCGCTATGGACGGCGACATTGCAATGTGCGAGGCAGCCGGCTCTGCAAAGTGCTTTTACAAGCTGGTAAATCTCGGCGTTCGCTTTCCCGTCAACAAATACGGCGAGTTCGTCGGATATAAGACCGACCACGACCCTTACCGTAGAGCCACCTCAATAGGTCCTTACACCTCAAAGAAAATGACCGAGGTGCTTGAAGCATCTGTTATGAGCCGCGGCATTGCGGTGCTTGACCGCCTGCAAGCCGTAAAGATACTTGTCGATAACGGTCGCGTCACAGGACTTCTCTGCCTTGACCGCTCGGCTACCGATTCTTTGGAGCTGGTCGCTATCCGCACGCCTTACGTGGTTATCGCCACAGGTGGCCCTGCGGCGATCTATAAGGACAGCGTTTATCCCGTATCTCACACAGGCAACTCCTCGCTGGCTCTTGAAGCAGGCGCAGAGCTGTGCAACCTGTCCGAGTGGCAGTACGGTCTTGCGTCCACCGATTTCCGTTGGAACGTTTCGGGAACGTATCAGCAGGTGCTTCCCCGTT
>JAZRFU010000023.1:0-8175 GCA_045643865.1 Eubacteriales bacterium | reverse complement strand
GTCTTTTACCGTCTATATTGGTGTAAAAGCGGCGTTTATATTGCTCGCGCGTGTTTAACGATAGACACGGTGGCGTGTTCTACTCATCCCCCACATTCGTGGTCCCCCTTCCCTCACAAGGGAAGGCATATTGTGCCATGACGTACATCTTAACTCCCCAATAAATCAAAATTTGAATGGCGTATGCACGGCCGAACACAGTTCGCCCCTACGTTTGTAAGATAACGCCACCTTATATCCGTAGGGGCGAACTGTGTTCGCCCGTTCCGTAGCATTTGCAATCCTTGCCTTCTCTTGAGTGAGAAGGTGGCGCGAAGCGACGGTTGGGTAGAAGATTAGCGTCTTTTACCGTCTATATTGGTGTAAAAGCGGCGTTTATCTTGCTCGCGCGTGCTTAACGATAAACACGGTGGCGTCTTCGCCTCGATCCACAAACTCCGCTTTGCTCCGCACTCAAGCTTGCTTTCGCAAGCTCGACACATTCGTGGTCCCCCTTCCCTCACAAGGGAAGGCAGATTGTGCCATGACGTACATCTTAACTCCCCGATAAATCAAAATTTGAAGCTTTATTACGGTGAGAAATTCGTTTTGCGCCTTCAAAATGCGATACAAATCAAAAAAATCAAAATTTCAAAAAAATTTTTTATTTTGTAGTCCTGTTGTAGTCATAGGGTGCTAAAATATGGGCACAAAGCTCTAAAAAGGGGTTTTTGGACAAAAATGGGCGGATAGGGAACGCTCATAATTCAAAATTTTTCTTAAAAGGAGAAAAAGAAAATGAAAAAAAGAAGAACATTAGTAATCTCGCTGCTTCTTATCGCAGCTCTCGCGCTCGGCATCGGTTATGCAGGCGTATCCACCCAGCTCGTTATTAGACCCACCGCTGCATCCGAGGTTCAGGCAATTGACGTAGGATTCACCGCCGGCGAAGTAGTAAGCACCACTAATTCACATCAGGACGAAACTTACACTATAACCGTTACCGATGGCTACGATGAAGCAACGCTCAAGGGTGACACCGTTATCCGCGTTGAGCCCAGTATCTCCGGTCTTCGTTACAAGGATGACACCGTAGTTCTTAAGTACACTATCACCAACAACAACGACTATCCTGTTAACGTTAAGGCACCCGTTATCGGTCTTCCCACTGAAACAGTTCTGGACGTAACCACTGACTGGGGCACCGCCGAAAAGACACTTGACGGTATTCACAGCGACACGGGAGATAACACCGCAACAGTAACCGTTACCATCAAACTGAAGAACGCAAGTGCAGACCCCATCACCGAGAGCTTCAACATCACCTTTGATGCATACGCAGGTAACCAGGGCGGCACACAGAGCAACTGATCTGATTACGGACAAAATAATTAAAAATCAATTCAGGAGCAACTGAATTAAACTAAACTGATGAAAGGAGGGGCATAGATGAACAAGGATAAGAGAATTCTATACACCTTACCGCTAATAACGTTTGTGCTCCTCCTGGTCGCGCTTTTCGTTGACGTCAAGAGCAACAAGATAATAATAGCGTGTCTGTTACTGCCGTTTACGGTATTGACGTGCCTTTTGATAAAGAAAAGAACGTCGCTCTCCATAAATAAAAGAGAGGTATTGCTGGTAACGAGCGTTATTGCCTTGCTCTACGTCATACTGTTTCAGATGTCGGGACTGATCTTCAAGTTCTACAAAAATCCCTATTTTGTGAACGGAGACACCATTTTTACAACAGTTCTTCCTCTGGCAGCTATCATTGTTGAGATCGAAATAATAAGATACGTGCTTCTGGCGCAGAAAAACAAGCTGGTCAGCGCCGTGTCGTTTATGATCTGCGTTCTTGCAGAGGTGCTTGCCTATTCGAATATCGCGGGCATTACGACCTTTAACAGATTTATGGACCTTGTCGGTCTTACGTTGTTCCCCGCGATAAGCGCAAATATCTATTACCATTACGTTTCCAAAAATTACGGGGCATTGCCCAATATAGCGTTCCGACTTATAAGCACGCTATACATCTACTTCGTACCCACGACTACGGGAATGAACGATTCGCTCGTAGCGTGTATCAAATTGATCCTACCCATAATAATGCTGGCTTTCCTGTCCGCATTGTTTTCAAAAGAGAAGAAAAAAGCCGTAAGGAAGGGCGAGAAGCTCTCCGTAGCGGGCACGATCGTCGCCGTTGTATTCGTTGTCGGTGTGGCGATGCTGATATCCTGCCAGTTCAGGTTCGGCGCGCTGGTTATCGCAACCGAGAGTATGACGGGCGAGATAAACAAGGGTGATATGGTCATCTACGAGCAGTATGACGACCAGAACATTCAAATAGGACAAGTCGTGATATTCACGGACGGTCCTTCAAAAATAGTACACAGAGTAGTAAGAATTGAGAGATTCGGCTCGGAGGTGCGCTACTTCACAAAGGGCGACGCCAATCCGACGGAGGACGCGGGATACAGAACCGATGCGGACATAATCGGGCTTACCGACGTCAAGATCGCATACGTGGGTTACCCAACTCTGTGGCTCAGAGAATTAGTAAATTGACAGAAAGGAGGTTGCATAAATGTCGGAATCCGAAAAGAAAAAACGCAAAAATTACCGAAAAAACCGCGAAAAATGGATATTTACCCAGTCGGTCATAATCGCCGTCATAACGCTGGCGGTGCTGATATCCGCACTGGTATCATATCAGCTTAACTCAACGTATTATATCGGCTATACGGAAAACGGAAGCATTGATTACGACGTATTTTTGAAGGAAAACGAATTCTTCGAAAATCCGCATCTGGAAAGTAATCAGTCCTACGTTGCCTCGCTTATCGACAAGATCATCGCCAATTTCAATTACGAGATAGATATGGATGCGGAGGGAGTAAACTACCAGTATTCCTATTATATCGATGCACGTCTTGAAATTATAGACAACTCGTCGGGCGTTGCTATATTTGATCCCGAGTACGAGCTTGTAAGCGTTCAGAACAAGACGCAGAACAGCTCTAACCGACTCACAGTAAATGAGATCGTGATACTCAACTACGACGAATATAACTCGCTGGCAAACCGTTTCCTTGAAACGTATTCGCTGTCCAATACGACAAGCAATATCGTCGTTACGCTGCACGTTGACGTATTGAGCGATTGCAGAGCTTTTTCGGGAAGCGCAGCTGAAACGTATTCATCCGAATTGCGCATACCTCTTACGACCAAAACGGTCAATATTAAAATGACGTCATCCGTTCCCGATGAGGAAGCAAAGATGATCGCTTGCACAAGAGGAGCAGGCAGTGAGGTCTTTAAGACCACCGCTATCGTGCTCGGCGTCGTTGACGTACTTGCAATCGCGCTTCTTGCGGCGTTCGTTTACTTCACGAGAACCGAGGACATCACCTATACCGCACGTGTCAAGAAGATACTGTCGCAGTATAAGTCCTACATCCAGAAGATCAACAATCTCTTTGAGATGAGCGGATATCAGGTCATTATGGTGGATACCTTTGATGAAATGCTTGAGATCCGTGATACCATACAGGCGCCTATCCTTATGTTTGAAAACGAGGATAAGACCTGTGCCAAGTTTATTATCCCCACCGATAGTAAGCTTTTGTATCTGTACCAGATTAAGATCGACGGCTATACCGAGCCCGAGATCGAGCCCACGCCCGATCCTACACCTACAACCATCGTCAAGCCCAATATCACCAACGTGGTTCGTCCCGTGGTCAAGGTGGTAGTAACACCGCCCGCACCCAAGGCAGAGCCCGAGGCAGAGATCGAAACTGTAATCGAGGACGCCGAGGTGGAGATAGAGGCAGACGAGTGTGACGCTCCCGAGGTCGTAGCGACCGTAGAGGAGGCGGAGGAGATCGAGCAAGCTGTTGAGGAAGTCGTTGAGGAGGTCGAAGAAGTTACCGAGATCGACGAAATACTTGACTCCATTCCCGAGGCAGAGGAGCAGCTCGAGGACGAAAACACGGTCGAGGCGGTCGATATTTTCTGGGAAGAAAGAACGCATAAGATCTATCGCTACGATCCCGACGGCAACGTGGTTGACGAGGGCGACGTGGTGCTCGTTCCCACCAGAGACGAGCATAGCGATAAGGAGGTCGTTCGTGAGGCGGAGGTAGCACGCGGCAACTATAAAATTGATGCCGACACGCTTGACCGTCCGCTCAAAAAGATAATTGGCGTTGTCAGAAGAAAAGCGGAGAGAATATTCACCGCTATGATAACCCCCGACGAAGAGGGAAATAACGGCAACGAATAATTAACCGAAAGGAGAGTGTATATCTATGAAGACGTATCTTAAAGTCCTTTTAGGTATAACACTCTCCTTTATGTGTGTGTTTGCCAGCTTGGGATACGCGGGTGTGAGCACGCAGCTTGAAATATTTGCGCACGCAGAAACCACGCCGGCAGAGCCGGAGGGAATATATATTTCCCACGTGTCGATTTACAAAACGGACGGCGTGTCCGTGACCGAATTCGGTCAGGTGTTGCCGACAAATCTGCAATCAACCGTGCAGGTCAATAAAGCAAATGCAAGCGTAACGTATGAGATAACGGTTCACAACAAGACCGACGTGACGTATTGGTATCTTGGAACGGACGTGATGAAGGAGATTGCCTCAAACAGTCTTATCAATTCGCTGGGCGGCATCTACATTATGACCGATGACAACGCCACGGCAAGCAGCTCGTATTTCAATACGTCAGACTGGATACCGCCTCAAACCGAGCGCATATTTTATGCCACCTATACGTTTGGAGAAAATGCGCAGGGAGCAGTGTCAACGCTTGTAAACTTCAAGTTTGGCATGCACATGGGATCTGTCTCGGATGGATTCCTTAAGGTTTTGAATGACAAGAATTCCGTTTACGGATATTACTATTTGGCAAATGCATTTAATGAAAAGTACCGCAATGAGCAATCAACCGTGATAGCCAACATCGGAGACGAGGAGGAGATATTCAATAATCTCTTCGGCACGGAGCTTTCAATAAACGTAAACGGTGTTAACGTGCCCGTTACGGTATTGGTAGAGCGCAGAGACGTTGACGGCAAGGACACGACCGGCGACAGCTACGGCATATCGGGCGCGCCGACGGCTTGTGAATATACCTTGTATCTCACCGTTGACAATCTTGACTCGCCGGGCGGTAAAGCCACCGTGTATGCCGTGTCCTACACGTGCGGCGCGGACGGCGTCTGGTATCAGATAGGCGAGCTTTACGAGGGTGAGAGCACCGTCGAGGATTACGATACGTCTGATAATAAGTATGAGGGCGCGGTCGACGTGGAGGGCTGGCTAGCAGTTCCGAAGGAATATAACGTCACCAAGGACATTTCCTATAAGGTCGGCTACGAGCAGGGAACAGAGTACGACAAGCTCAAAACCATAGATGAGCTTATGTCAACTAACGACCAGGAATTCTACAACAAGGTCAACAATAACAGCGAAAAGCTGTTGAAGCCCGTATGTAATATTTTGTATAGCTACGTTCACAATAACGGTCAGTATATTGAGAGCGAGAGATTGTCCAACAAGCATAAGTCGGGATACGATGCGCTTAAGGCGGCATTTGATAAGATCAAGCCCTATTGCTATATCGGTAACGGCGCGCAGGAGGTCAAGATACAAAACGCAAGTAGCTTGAGCAGAGCGGAGCTTATCCAACTCCTCGAGGAGATACAAATGACATACGACTATTACATGGCAATTAATCCCAATGGGTAATAAATAAAGACATTAGAAATCAGAAATCAGAAAGGAGAGTGAATATCAATGAAGGCGTGGACTAAGATTCTTTTGGTGGTATCACTCTCCTTTATGTGTATTTTCACCAGCTTGGGCTATGCGGGCATCAGCTCGCAGCTCGAAATATTTGCCACGGCAGAGGCGGTTTCTCCGGATTTTGACGGTATGGTTATCAAGAAAGTTACCGTGTGCTCGGGTACGACCGCATCGCAGATAACGGAGCTTGTGTTGCCAACAAACGTCAAAACCATGGTCACGGGCAATGCAGGGCAGAAGATAGTTTATAAGATAACCGCATATAACGACTCCGAGGATAAGACCTACGTTTACACGGGCACGGCGTATGACCAAAGCTATGCCGCAGTCGCTGATAAGGTGGCTATCTCTGCATCTCTCGACGAGGCGAATTCAAAGGTGATCCCTGCAAGCAGGGGACATAACTATTATGAGGGCACACCGATAGCTCCCGGCGAGGAGATCACGTTCTACGCTACCTACACGCTCGACAGTAGTATTACGTCGGGCGAGATGCTGATCAATTTCAAATTTGTGCCTGTTGTATATAGTATCACGTATATGACAGGGAACGATACGTATGCAATTGACTGCATCACGGACAACAGTATAGAATATGCAGTTAAGGAAAGCGGCCCCAACAACGGGAATCTGGTATTTACCGGTTGGGTAAATGCCAACGCGGAGCGTGTTTACAGCTATCCAGCGGGCAATACCCATAGCTATACGCTTTCGGCTAAGTGGAGCAACGTATATCTTATTATGTTCGTTGACTACGACGGAAACGTCATTTATCAGGAAACCTTTACCGATGCATCCAAGTCGCTCTCCGCCGCAGGACAGGCGATAGTTGATGCCAAGCTTGCAGAATGGGCAGACGAGGTGGATCAGGACGAGATAAGCGTTGCATGGGAGTCATACAATATCGCAAACGCAACGAGCGACATTACCGTAAGACCCGTCTATACCTACACGGGTAATTTGAAATTCACGCCTAAGGATAGAGACGGTGACGGTATTACCGATTACTATCAGGTGGACGCGGTCGCAAAGCTCAAGGATCCCACAAAAATTCCCGGAAGATTTATGGGACTTGACGTTGAGGTCGTCAATAAGCTGTATCTCAACGAGGACAATTTCGACTACGGTGCAGGTGTGAATACCATAGAGATAGGAGAGGGTGTAAAGCAGCTCAACCGTAACTCTCTGGCGTACACCGCAGACCTTGATACCGTCAAGCTGCCCAGCACCATTGAAGTGCTCGGCAAAAACGTCTTTTCACGAAATTGGAGCAACGACAAAAAGACGCTGACCATTGAGTATAACGGCACGATGGCGGAGTGGAATGCGATACAAAAGGACGCAGATTGGCACAACGGACTTCTGAGCGGCTCTCGGGTAATATGCAGCGACGGATATTTCGAGCTTGACCGCGGATGGCTCAACCTCGGCGGATATAACTGGAAGTCATATCCGAACTGATATAACCGAACCCCAACACGCAAAAAGACCCCGACAAATCGATTTTCGATTTGTCGGGGATATTTTTTATTTCAAAGCATTAAAGTCCTAAAAGCGTAGCCAGACCGCAAAGGTCAAGCAAAACGCCTACAATTATGCCGACTGATAAGAGCAAAATCGTCAACAAAAGGTTTTGCTTCAATTGCTTGTTCGTGCGGTAAAGCACCAAAAGTCCTGCGCCCGCGCCCGTGAGCAATCCTGCTATCATAGCGCCGCCCGAGATCACTCCCTTTGTCCAAAGAGTCGCGATCAGCACGCTCGCCGCGCAGTTGGGGATCAATCCTACGAGTGCCGCGATCACCACGTTAAGCACGGGGATCTTTACCAGTATCGCGGCGATATTTTGCTCGCCAATAAGCTCAAATGCGGCAGTCAGCGCGAGATTTATAACAAAGATGAACGCGAATATATGCGCTGTATGTATAAGTGATGAAATCCATACTCCGCGCTCTCCGCAATGGCAATTTTCATCTTCGCAATGGTCGCTTATCTCAAGCTTGCGTCCACGGCTGCCAAATATCATGTCCACCGCCAAGCCGACTAAAACCGCAACCACCAGCTTTATGCCAAGCACGGTAATTATTTTGATTGGGGAGATGCTCGAGCCGAGGAAAATGGAGATCATTTCGTCCGATGTGGCAAGAAATACCGCCAAAAGCGTACCGGGCGTTATAACTCCACCTGCAAAAAGTCCGGCAGATGCCGCCGAGAAGCCGCACTGTGGGATAAGACCTGCAAGTCCGCCCCAAAGCGGTCCTGTTCGACCGGCGCGAGATATAACGTTTTGTACCTTGTCACCCGCCTTGTGCTCGATAAGCTCCATAGCGAGATAGGTCAAGAAAAGAAAAGGCAAAAGCCATATGGAATCAATCAGAGCGTG
>JAZRFU010000022.1:0-5182 GCA_045643865.1 Eubacteriales bacterium | reverse complement strand
AAGCACGAGAGATTTACGTCAAAACCTAACGAGCAGATACTTGAAAACGCAAAATATATCGCAGAAAACGCGCGTCACCTGATAATCAGAGTGCCTACCGTACCCACGTTCAACGCAACGCGTGAGGAGATCTCCGACATTGCGCGATTTGCCTCCTCCCTCCCCGGTGTCACGGAGCTTCATCTGCTCCCCTATCACCGTCTTGGTCAGGATAAGTACACGGGTATCGGTCGCTCCTATGAGCTTGACGGCATAGCGCCGCCCACAAACGAGCTTATGGCTGAGCTTAAAGAGGCGGCAGAGGTCGCCGCGCCCAATCTGCACGTACAGATCGGCGGTTAACGCAAATTTTCAGATAACAGATTAAAGAGGTTACATATGTCTACTTCATTTGAATTTCAGGATAAAATGAGAATAGTTCAGGAGCTGGTGCCCGGTCGGCAGATCACTCTGGCGCACATTATAGCCAACCCCGATCCCACGCTTTATCAGAAGCTCGGTCTTGATCCCAAGCTCGATTATGAAAAAGCGGCTATCGGTGTGCTCACCGTCAGCCCTGCGGAAACCGCAGTTATAACCGCGGATATCGCGCTCAAATCGTCGGGCGCGGACCTCGGATTTGTGGACAGATTTTCGGGAACGCTCATTATAACGGGCAAGGTTGCCGAGGTTGAGGCGTCCTTCGCCGCTATAACCGAGTATTTCAGAAACGTACTTAAATTCACAGTCTGCGAGATGACCAGAACGTAATGAAAAAGCTTATACTTATGGGCAGAGTTGCGGCAGGTAAAACTACGCTTACTCAGGCGCTCAAGGGCGAGCAGCTGCATTACTGCAAGACCCAATACATCAACTATATGGACACCATAATCGATACTCCCGGAGAATACACCGAGGTGCATACGCTTGCGGCGGCACTTGCGGTCTATTCCTACGAGGCGGACGTTATCGGGCTTGTGGTAAGCGCGAACGAGCCGTTCTGCGTGTTCCCGCCCAACTGCACCCACCACGTAAACCGCGACGTTATCGGTATCATTTCGGGAATTGATAAGCCCGACGCCAATATCGCGCTTGCGGAGCGCTGGCTTCGCAACTGCGGAGTCAAGGAGGACAAGCTGTTCTACGTAAGCTCTTATACGGGTGAGGGACTTGACTCCATAATCGACTATCTCAACAGTTAAAAATATCTGTAAATCAGAAAGGACCGACACAGTATGGCACAAACCAAAACCATCTGCTTTGCCAATAACAAGGGCGGAAGCGGAAAATCGACGACCTGCGCTAATATCGGATATTCCCTCAGCACTCTGGGCAAGAGAGTATTACTTATCGACGCGGATATGCAGATGAATCTCACTCTGTATTTCTTCGACGACGAAAAATCGCTGGATATGGCGAAAAGCGATAAGAATATATACGTTGGTGTGGTCGAGCAGAAGGATCTTTCCGATTTCGTGGTACATACGGAATATGAAAATCTCGACCTCATTCCCTCATCTACTCTGATGAGCGGAATCGAATTCCAGCTTTTCACCAAGTGGCAGCGCGAGTTCATTCTCCGTCAGGGACTTAAAAAGATCAAGGAATCGGGTAAATACGATTACATACTCATTGACGCGCCCCCCACGCTCGGTTGCTGGGTAATGAACATCATGTGCGCGTCGGATTTCCTCGTAATTCCCGTCGAGGCAAGCCCTTGGGGACTTTTCGGTCTTGCAAATATGTTCGAGTTTTACGAGCAGGTCAAGCTCATATCTCCCTCGCTTGAAATTCTCGGTATCGCCATCACAAAGGCGAGCGAGCGCAAAAACTACTTCAAGCAGACCGTGGAAACGCTCTCCGAGCTTGATAACGTGCGCCTCTTGGAGTCAATAATCAGAGTGGATAGCACGATAGAATGGTCACAGGATAACAGTAAGCCCGTTATGGTCTATAAAAAATCCAGCCGCGCGGCTCAGGAATATATGTCAATGGCACAGGAGGTTATGAAATATGCCGATAGGTAAATCAAGCATCACAAAACGCGTAGCAAAGCAGCCGACCGAAAACAAGACGGTCACAGAAAAGGTTACTCCTCCCACAACTGAAAAAAATATCGCCCCCGAGCTGGTAGCTACTACGGCAGCTGCTCCCGCAAAGAAGGCACCCGCAAAGAAGCCCGCAACGACTGCGGCAAAGACAGCGGCTACAAAGTCGACAACTGCAAAGACCGCCCCCAAAACAACAAGCACAACGGCTAAAAAGCCCGCAGCTCCCAAGGCAACCGCTCCCAAGGCAACCGCTCCCAAGGCAACCGCTCCCAAGGCGGAGAAAAATACGGTTGAAACTACGGTTCTCTCTAACGTGGCTCCCGAAACTGTTGAGGCAGTTATCGGACACAAGGAAAACGCTAAGGTGGAAAAGGTACAGATCGGTCAGAAGATGCCCTCTTATCTGCTTTGATTCGTTAACTTAATTAATAGAAAAAAACTGCTCTTGCGATGCAAGAGCAGTTTTTTATTATTGTTCATGCTTTCGAGAAAGACACTCAACCATCTTGATAATTAACGCGCGCTCCTCACTGTCAAGCTCCGTAATATCAACTGTAAGCTTATCCGAAACCGAGAGAATATAATCAACGTCCACGTGAAATATCTGTGACATTTCAATTATATTCGCCAATGACGGCGAAGATAATGACATCTCCCAAGAATTGACCGCGCTTCTGGATATTCCAAGCTTTTTAGCCAAGTCCGTTTGAGTCATTCCCGCCTTGTCGCGTAAATATCTGATTCTATCCGCAATATTTAAGATCATAATTTGCCTCCAAAAGTTCTTACAATTCTATTATATGTTATCTTCAATGATTTTTAATTATCTTTATTGATAACTTTTACTTGACAAATTTCGACGGTGGTGATATAATGTTAGGTACAAAGCATTTTGTATTACCTACATAAAAAGGAGATCACTATGAAAAAGTTCTTTACACAAATTCTTACAGCTATCGGATTTATTGTAGCTTTGGTGGGAATTATTCTCTCATCTAACTACCCCGCTTCAACTTTGTTGTTCAGTTCCTTTGGATTTGTATGCGCTATGCTTGCAACGGCATTCGTATTTGCTAAAAATGCTACCGTTAAGAACATGGGATACGTTCTTTCCGCAGTTGCAGCTGCTACAGGAATCTCTATGATTACCGTAGCTCCTCACCTTTATGCTTTGATAACATACGCAGGTCTTGCTATAATGATAGTTCCCGCTATCATTTACGTTGTTATCGAATTCTTCTCTTGGTGTGGATTTACCAGAAAGTCCAAGGTTAACGCTAATTGCGGCGACCTTGTTTCCGCTCTCAATCAGTACAAGGAGCTTGAAAAGGCATCTATCCTCAGCGCGGACGAGTTCGAAAGTCTTAAAAGCAGAGCATTGAAATCGGATAACGCTCAGATATCCTCTGTTGACGATCTTAAGCAGTGGAAGAAGCTGTTTGATCAGGAAATCATAACTGCAGATGAGTTCTCTGCTCTTAAAGCTAATCTTTTCAACAATAAATAAACATCACATAAAAAGGTAATACAAAATGCAGAGGCGGTCATATGACCGCCTCTCTTTTTAAAAAAAGTGCTCGGTGAATCAATTCGCCGAGCACACTTTTATATTGTTATTTTATTCCGCGTCGCCCGTCAGCGCGCCGTTTCCGTCGGCAATCTCCGTGCCGTCTATAACCGTAACGCTCTCGATCGAGCTACAACCAAGGAATGCATCCTTGCATATTTTGTTAACGTTACCGAGATCAATCACCTCAAGCGCGGAGCAACCACAGAAGGTTGACGGCTTTATCTCAGTGACCTTATTGGGAATTTTTATTTCCTTAAGCGAGGAGCAGCCGTAAAACGCCTGCATACCTATATTAACGACTCCCTTACCCAGAGAAACGCTACGAAGCGCGTCGCAACCGAAAAACGCGTCATCGCCAATCGTTGCGACAAGGTCGCCAAGCTTGATATTCGTCAGCGAGCGGCATCCGTAAAACGCGCGCGCGCCTATGTCTTCAAGTGTTTGGGGCAAAATTACCGCCGTCAAATACTGACAACCGTAAAATGCCTTGGGCGTTATTTTGACCTCGCCCTCGCAAAGCTGTACCGTGCGAAGTGACTTTGGTACGAACATAGCGTTATAATCCGATATTTCCGCATCGAACACGTAACCGAGGTGTTTTCCGTCAAGTAAAAGCGTCAGTCGGTTGAGCGAATTACAGGAGTAAAGCACACCAAGATTGAGCTTTGCTTTACCAAAATCGATTGAAAAAAGATTTTCGCAAGCGGCAAATGCATATTCGCCTATCTCGGTAACCGAGCCACCAAGAGATGCATACACAAGATCACGGCACTCGTAAAAAGCAAACTCGCCTATTTCCGTTACCGTTTTTGGCAGCACCACCACAGAAAGCGTCTTACAACCCGAAAAATAGTTATCAGGGATAGTCACAGCCCCCTCGCCTATGATGACCATATCAAGCGTAGTCGGCACGGTTATGGCATTCTCGGCATATTCATCCGCGCCGAAAGCATAGCCGAGATAGTCCGCGCCCTCTCCGCCAAGAGATGCAGGCAGACGCAAGCTCGAGAGCGCCGTGCAACCGCCAAGCGCACCTGCACTTATTGTTTTCACCGTGTCGGGAATATATATCGCGCGTATCGACGCGCCGACAAATGCGTTATCCGCGATCTGCGTAACGCTCATACCGCCTATTTCCGAGGGAATAACTATTACGTTGCTCTCTCCCACGTACGACGTCACCGTAACGCCGCCGTCGGTCATTTCATATTCGAAGTCGCTTTCGGGAGCCGCAGGAGTATCCTTGAACGCCAACACAGCGTTCTCCGCATACTCCGCATATCTTTTTGCAAGCTCACTGTCCGCGGCATTATCCACTGCCGGCTCAAAGTCGTCCGCAACAACGGGAGCTGTGGTCGTTTCCTCATTGCTTTGAGGAGCGGCGACGCAGGCAGACAAGCACAAAGCAAGCGTAAGACACAAAAGCGCGCATCGAGATATCAGCTTATCTCTCATTTGCCAAAAGCTCCTTTTTTTCGCTTGAAATACGAACAAAATGATACGAAATGATTATTGCGAACGGAATTATCTGCGCGGCAAACCACGTTGCCGTATTTCCAAGCAAGGTTTTTACGGTTTCATC
>JAZRFU010000021.1:0-8204 GCA_045643865.1 Eubacteriales bacterium | reverse complement strand
AAACCATCTGTCGCCCTCGTAGTTGAAGTTATCAACTCTTACCTCCATATATACGCCATCGAGCAGGTTGATCTGGTTGGTTGTCTGAACGGTAACGTAGGGGGTAGATGTAGTCCACTGTGCGGGGATTACGTGCAGACCGTCATCGGTGTACTCGTAACCTGCGATGGATCTTCTTTCATCGGGATCCTCAATATAGTCGTCAGCTTTAGCTGAATATACAGACCATTCACCCTTAACACCAACATCTGCAGATGTGGGAAGTGCGATGACTGCCATCAATGACGCCAACATAGATATAGCGATTAGCACAGACAATATTTTTTTCATGCGACCTCTCCTTTGGCTTACCAAGAAAAAACTATATTTTTATTATATCACATAAACAAAAAAAGTAAATTCACAATGTGCACAAAAAAATTTGGTGCTTTTGTAAGATTTGCACAAAGCAAAGTCCAAACATTATAATAGAGGAATATTGTCGTGTGAATATAAATTATGCCATTTGTATTGTCCCTTGAATTATCCTCCTGCACTTTCTTCACCCTCCGCCAAAATTCGACATATAATTTATTGAGATGATCCATCTCAATACACTCGGAGGACAACTATGGCAATCTTCACAAACCAAGCGTCCCTCTCTTACAGAGGAACGGTCATAAATTCAAACGTGGTAACCGGTGAGATACGTGAGGCACTCAGTATCACCAAAACTCCGCTTATGTCGACCTATTCTCCCGACGGAACGGTGACCTATATTATAAACCTTATCAATTCGGGCGGTACCGCGTTGCAGAATCTGACACTTACCGATGATCTCGGCGCGTACGTGTTCAACGGTGACACGCTCGTTCCCTTGACGTTCGTCGAGGATTCTGTGGCGTATTTCGTCAACGGCGTTTACGTCGGGGTCCCCAACGTGGTAAGCGAAGCTCCCCTCGTCATATCGGGGCTTTCCCTGCCCGCAGGCGCAAATGCGACGGTCGTTTATCAGGCAACTGTCAACGAGTTTGCACCCCTCGGACTCGGCTCGGATATAGTAAACACCGTAACTGTTTCGGACGGCGGAATCACTCCCACCTCTGCGTCCGCTACGGTGACCGCAGACGCTGCGCCTAATCTTGAGATCAATAAGGCGTTGACGCCCACGTCCGTAGAAGAAAACGGACAGATAACCTACACGTTTACTATCCGAAATTACGGTAATACCGCGGCTGTGGCTACCGACAACGTGGCTCTCACGGATACCTTTGATCCCGTGCTCAATATCAGCTCGGTTACCTTTAACTCAGCGGCTTGGACTCAGGGCGTTCAGTACAACTACAACAACGTAACGGGTGCATTCGCAACCGTGCCCGGAGAGATCACTGTTCCTGCCGCAACCTACGTTCAGGATCCTGCGACTGGCGCGTGGACGGTTATCCCCGGCGAGAGCGTTCTGACGGTGGTCGGAACGATATAACTGTCGGCGGCGCGGCTTAGTAAAATTACAGATAGGCAAAATAAAGGTCTGCCGCGAGAGCGGCAGACCTCATTTTAATTGATTATTTACCCGAATTGTTGTTTACAGCGCTTGTTTCAACGGTCACGTCCTTGTTGAGCGACTGCTTTGCCTCATCGCTGAAATAGTCGCGAGGGTCAACGGCAAGACCGCCAACAGTCATTTCGAGGTGAAGGTGCGGCTCATCTGCAAGCTCGGAGATCGCGGTATTGCCCACGTATCCGATCTTCTGTCCTGCCTGTACCTCCTTGCCCTGCACTATTCCCTGCGCCAAGCTTTCGTCAAGGTTCTTGTAGAACGTAAATATCTCTCCGTCGTGCGAGATCGCGACGCAACGGCCCATAAGCGCGTCGTCCCACACCTTAGAAATAACACCGTCTGCCGCCGCGTAAACGGGGGCGTTTTCGACGGTTTCAATGTCAACGCCGAGGTGTACTCGGTAATCTCCCATGGTTTCGGACCATACCTGAATGGTGGAGTCGTGTCCCTTTGAGATAAAGCCCTGCGCGGGAAGCGAGAGCTGGAAGTCCTCTATCTCTCCCGAAACGGGGAGAGATTCTGTTTCGTTGTGAGTGGGTGAGTTGACGGTGCCTTCGGTCAGCGCGCCGGAATTTTGCTTTTCCGTGGTTACCTCGCCATTGTTTTGTGACGGCTCGGTGGTCTGCTCGCCGTACTGCTTCTTGGCGCGATTAGTGGCAACGGTTACCGAGATGGCAACGGTCAGAGCCAGAAGAATGCACACAAATATTACGACAACAGCGCCGTTTTTGGAAAGAGCTTTGCATTTTTCCTTGAATTTTTCAAACATTTCTAAATCTCCTTTTTACTTTATGTCTTGTACCATAGGCGGACGGACACAGCGCGGACCAACACCGTATCCGCCATACGAGTGGTTACAGACCTATTCTCTGCCCGATTTTATCGGGGTTATACACGCCCGATGATTTTTCGGCGTGGCAAACTTCAAATTTTGATTTGTCGTGGACATAAACGGGCGAACACAGTTCGCCCCTACGGGTATGGGAGTGACGTTATCTTTCAACCGTAGGGGCGAACTGTGTTCGCCCGTAACATCTCTATAAATCCCAATTTATATAATTCATAAAAAATCAGAGCAGCAGGAATCCGTGTCCTACTGCCCCTTTGTGAGAAATAAAAAGTTGTTTGTTGTTAATTCGTTGAAAATCAGTTCTCTCCGATTGCGTCGAAGCTTTCTCTTGCGCGGAAGATCAGAGAAATACACCAAACGCCCGCAAGGGCGACTATCGTGTAAATAATTCTGCTGACAACGGACATAGGTCCGCCACAGATCCAAGCAACGATATCGAAATTGAAAATTCCGATGCTTCCCCAGTTGAGAGCGCCGATAACAGTAAGAATAAGAGCTATTCTGTCTATTATCATATCTAAAACCTCGAAAATGTGAAAATACGCCCAGAAAATCGGGCTGTTATTATTGTGCCGCGCGAAAAATTAAATATGCGTACAAAAAAATGGGATAAAATCTTTAAAATTACAAATGTCAAAAAACAAATAGTAACCAAATCTGCAAATTGGCTTGACAATTTGTTGCTTATTTGATATAATATCATAGCAAATGAAAATTAATATCGAGGTGTGGCGGCGGGTAGCACCCGCAGGCAAAGGCGCTTCGCACAAAATATAACAAAATATAAATCGAGGTGTGGCGCAATTGGGGAGAAAAATCGACCGCTCGCGGTGCGAGGAAGAGGGAGATTTTTCGAGTGGCAGCAACTGGGTGATGGCGAGCAAGCAAAAGCTTGCGAAGACAGAGCCGTAGTTGCAACAGGAAGCGCGCTAGCTTTGGGAGCTAGATGCTGCAGGTAGTGAGCAAAGCGAACGGCCGAGCGGTAGTGAATGACAGTCCGGTGGACTGTCAGAGCCGCGAGGTGACCGAGCCGCAGCGAGACCGAGTCCTGTCAGGACTGGAATAAAGAAGAAATTAATATCGAGGTGTGGCGCAATTGGTAGCGCGCTAGCTTTGGGAGCTAGATGCTGCAGGTTCGAGTCCTGTCACTTCGACCAAAAAACAACGGCAAGGGGTTTATCCCCTTGCCGTTGTTTTCTAGTCAAGCTTTACGGACGAAGAACCTCTCGAATTGCCTGCAATTCGATTTATTGCTGTGCCGTGTCAGATAGCTCTTTTTCTTTTCTTTTTATTTCCCTGCCTACGATGCGGAGCATTACGGCAGAGAGCACGGCGGCGAGCGCGGTTACGCCCACGAAGTTGAACCATATACCGTCAAGCCCGAAGCTCCACAGCGCGCCAAGCATTATCACGGGGAAAACCAGCGCCGTGCATACCGACAGTACGGTCGCGAGGGCGGGCTTTTCGATGGCACTGAGGAATCCCTGCGTGGTGACTCCAAACCAACGGAACAGATATGCAAAGCAGAAAAGCTTGATGCCGTGCGCCGATATTTCCAGCAGTCGAACGTCGGTCGCAGAAACGAAAAGCGACGCGATGGGCTTTGCAAAAAAGAACAGAGCCGCGGTTGAAATAAGACCGACAACGGCAGTTCCCGTATAGGCACATTTTACTATTTTCTTGACGCGTCCATAGTTTTTCGCGCCCCAGTTATATCCCAGCGCGGGAGCAATAGAATCACTTATTCCAAACACCAAGGGCCAGCATAGGTCGCTTGAATACATAAGCACGGCATATACCGCGACGGCGGTCGTTCCGCCGCCCTCTCCAAACGCCTGAACACCAAGCGTCATAAGGGATATATTCATCAGTACAGACGTGATCCTTCCCGCGATATTGTTGAGAAACACGGGAGAGCCGCAGGCGGTTATCTCCTTTATCATGGCAAAGCTGAAACGCGGTCGGGCAAAGCGCAAAAGCGTTTTCTTGGCGAGAAACGGAATCATTGCCACGACGGAGCAGCAGCACATGGATATGCTCATCGCAAGCGCCGAGCCGACCACGTCCATCTCGAAGACGAACAAAAACAAGACCAGAAGCCCCAGCGTCAGTACGTTTGAGCAAATGTTTATTATCATACTCGTCTTGACGTATCCACTTATGCGCAGATAGTTGTCCATAGCAAAGAAAATAGTTGCAAATGGGCCTAAAAGCGCGCAGGTGCGCAAATATCTTACGGACGTGTCAAGCAACGTGCCGTCCGCGCCCATCAGACGCGCAAGCGGCTCTGTCGCAAAGAACATTATCGCTCCCATGAAAAGAGCGGCTAAAAATATCATTATTATGGAGCAGGAAAAGACGTTGTTTGCCGCTTTTTTGTCCTCTTTTCCCAGCGCTATGGAAATCGGTACGCTTGCGCCGACTCCTATAAGGTCGGCAAGCGAAAAGTTTATCATAACCAGCGGAAATGCGATATTCACCGCTGCAAACGCGCTCTCGCCGAGCGTCTGTCCGATAAACGCGCCCTCTATGACGCTGTACACCGACATAGCAAACATGCTTATCATACCCGGCAGGGCTACGACAAAGAAAAGTCGCCACGGGTTCATGCCGGCGTACATTGCCTCGGTCTTGGTTTTCATAAGAGTCCTTTCTTGAGTGGGAATTTTGCAATGCGCGAGGCGGTCTGCCGACCGCCTCGTAATTTTTTTGTTGTTATCAGAGAGTAGAGCCGAAATCGGTAACGATCGACTGTCCTGTGATAGCTCTCGACTCATCGGACGCGAAGAACAGAAGCATGTTTGCCACGTCCTCGGGCATACAGGGCGAAACCTTAAGGTCGTTGTGCTTCATCATCTGACCGAAGATATTCATATCCATATTTGCAGGATTCATACCCGCAACCATAGGTGTTACGATAGTGCCGGGGCAAATTGAGTTGCAACGAACTCCCGTGCCCGCAAAGCGAAGCGCGGTGTGCCTTGTAAGACCTACGATAGCCGCCTTGCTGGCAACGTAAGCCGCGCCGCCGCAGCCCATAACGCCCGCAACCGACGCTACGTTTACGATAGAGCCGTAGTTTGCCTTTGCCATCTCGACTGCAACCTCGCGCGTCATGCACATAGTTCCCTTTGTATTTATGTCGATTACCTTGTTCATATCGTCGTCGGTGAAGCTGTCGATGGCTTTAAGACCGCTATCAAGAACGCCTGCGTTGTTGATGAGAATATCAACCTTGCCGAACGCTTCAAGCGTTTTCGCAACGACCATTTTTGCGTCCTCCGCCTTTGAAATATCACTGACTACGGGGAGCACCTCTCCGCCTGCCTCGCGAATTTTTGCGGCAACCTCATCAAGCTGTGCCTGTCTGCGAGCGGTAATTACGACCTTTGCGCCCTCTGCGGCGAATTTCTGTGCGGTCGCCGCACCAACACCGGAGTTTCCTCCCGTGATTATGGCAACCTTTCCTTCCAAACGATTCATAACAGTTCCTCCTTGAATTTTATTTTTTAAGTTTTATTTTGTCTGATCTGATTATTACGGCAATAGATATCAATGCAACGGAAATACCTGCTCCAATTAACGAAAAATACTCGATTCCGAGGAGCAAGGGCGTGAGAGAGATCGCGCCTGCCGCACACGCGATGCTGAAAATCGCTTTTTCAAGCTTGTTTGTGCTACTGAACAAGAATACCGCGCATAATAAGGTAAGAATGCATGTCAAAATTGCCGCTATAAACGGTCCGAAAACCGCATATCCGAACGGTAACAGATCAAAATATGAATACGTACTTCGCCACGGCTCGCCGTCGGGATTTGCAAATAGCATTACAACACCGTAAGGCAATGCTTCAAGAATTATGGCAACAATACTTAAAGCCAAAAGAGAGAGCTTTTTCATTTTCATACTGTAAAATGCACCTCGCTTTCTTTAGCCCATTATAGCACATTTGTAAAGTCAAGTCAATAATTATATTTTGAAATGCATGTGGCAACAAATCAGAATTTCAAAGAATGATTTATAGTATAACCCCAAATAAAATTCGCAAATCGGGGAAATTTTGTGTTGACAAGAGGACAATTTTGGGGTAAAATAAATTTAAGGGAGATGATTTTCTCCCAAAACGAAAATGCAAATCTACGAAAGGGGACACCATGAGCGCGGACAGTCGAGGGCATAGTTGCCTTAAAAATCAAAAATCAATACGTATCGGAAGCGCGCGCATGATGTGACGGCGTTTGTTTTGTCGTTTTAACGCCTTGCCGCCCTCCGATAAGGAAGGGGGCTTTTTTTATGGAAAACGAAAACAACGTTATTAATGAAATAGAGGACAGAAGCTATCGCGAAGAAATTCTTGCGATAATCAGATCGGATGTGTCTGATGAGGAAATAAAGCAGGCGCTGGACGAATACCACGACAACGATATTGCATCTGCGATCGAGGAGCTGACGGAGGACGAAAACGACAAGCTGATCCGCGCGCTCGGAAGTGAGGCAATGTCCGAGGTCGTACCGTATCTTGAGGATGCGGGCGAATACCTTTCCGAGCTTGAAGCCGATGAGGCGGCGGATATTATCGAGCAGATGGACGCTGATGAGGCGCTCGAGGTGCTTGAGGATCTCGACGAGGATGTCAGAAATGAGGTCTTGGAGCTTATCGAGGACGAGGTCAAGGAGGAGATCGAGCTTATCGACTCCTACGAGGACGACGAATACGGTAGCAAGATGAGTACCAAGTTTATCGCTATTACTCGCGACGCGACGGTTAAGGACGCTATGCGTTCGCTTATCGCCGAAGCACCCGAAAACGACAATATATACACGATCTTCGTAACTGAAACGGACGGTAGCTTTTACGGTGCAATAGATCTCAAGGATCTTATCATAGCGCGCAGCAAAACGCCGCTTGAGGAGCTTATATACACCACGTTCCCCTACGTTTACGACAAGGAGAGCATATCGGCAAGCATTGAGCGCTTGCGTTCCTATTCCGAGGATATGATACCTGTGCTTTCAAGCGAGGGAAACAAGCTTCTTGGCGTAATTACCTCCAAGGACATCATCGAGATCGTCGATGAGGAGCGTGGAGACGACTACGCAAAGCTTGCCGCGCTGACCGAGGAGGAGGATAGCTCCGAGCCGATACTCAAGAGTATGAAAAAGCGAATTCCGTGGCTTATTGCCCTGCTCTTTATGGGACTTGCGGTTTCTGCTGTGGTCGGTATCTTTGAGGGTGTTGTCAAGGAATTGCCACTTATCGTTTGCTTCCAGTCGCTTATTCTCGGAATGGCAGGTAACGTCGGAACACAGTCACTTGCGGTCACGGTCAGAGCGATTAGTGCAGATGAGGTCACAAAGGGCAAACAGCTGGGATTTATTTTCAAGGAAACACGAGTCGCTCTGTTTAACGGCTTCGCTATCGGTCTTTGCTCGGTGCTTGTGGTAGGTGCCTATCTGTATTTGATCGGCGGATACGGTGCGACTATATCGTTCACAACGGCGGGCTGTGTCGGACTTGCACTCTGCTTTGCAATGATGATCTCGGGCTTTACGGGCGCAACGATACCCATGTGCTTCTACAAGCTGGGAATTGACCCCGCTATCGCATCAGGCCCCCTGATTACAACGGTCAACGACCTTGTAGCAGTTATCAGCTACTACGGCTTGGCTTGGTTGTTGCTTATAAATTTAGCAATATAACGCAAAAAGCGCCCACTGCAAAAAGCAGTGGGTGCTTTGATTTACCATCCGTTATTGTTATAGTTGTTGTTATAATTGCTATTATAGTTTCCGTTGTTTCCGCCACGGTAGCT
>JAZRFU010000020.1:0-4099 GCA_045643865.1 Eubacteriales bacterium | reverse complement strand
GGTTCGGAGTTTGCCCCGTCTTTGCGCCCTCAAGGTCAACCAGATGCAGATGCGTTGCGCCCGCTCTCTCCATATCGCGCGCAATAGCTACGGGATCGTCACCGTAAACCGTCATCTGCGCGTAATCTCCGTAAAGCAGGCGCACCGCCTTGCCGCCGTATATATCAATAGCTGGAAATATGATCATAAATTGTCCTCATAAAAAATCAAAATCAATTACAGCTCACAAAATGCGCGGAGTATTTTAAGTCCCACCTCTCCGCTCTTTTCGGGGTGGAATTGGCAGCCGCACACGTTGCCATTGGCAACCGCCGCGGTTATATCTGCTCCGTATTCCGTTGTCGCAATAACCGAATTCTCGCACTCGGTCGCCTGATAGGAATGGACGAAATAAACGCAATCTCCGTCATTTATATATTTGAATATCGGGTGCTTCTCGCCCTTGATGGCAAGAGCGTTCCAACCCATCTGCGGTATTTTCAAGCTTTTCGGTATCACGTCGGATATGGGCTTGATCGCGCCGCCTATAAGTCCCAAGCCACAGCTCTCGCCGTATTCATAGCTCTTATCAAATAAAAGCTGCATGCCAAGGCATATACCCATTATATGCTTGCCGCCCTCGGCTTCTTGCTTTATTACCTTATCAAGTCCGCTCTCGCACAGACGGTTAATAGCGTCACCGAACGCGCCCACACCGGGCAGGATTATCTTATCTGCCGCGCGTATAACGTCGGCATCTCCCGTAACGGTGGCATCAACGCCGATAAATGCAAGCGAGCTTTTGAGCGAAAAGAGATTTCCGACTCCGTAATCAACGATAGCAACCATTACAGTACCCCCTTGGTCGAGGGTATCTCTCCCGCCCTCTGTGCGTCAATCCTTACTGCCGTCTTTACGGCTCTCGCCGCCGCCTTGAACGCACCCTCGATGATGTGGTGCGAGTTTTTGCCCGCAAGCTGACGGATATGCAGAGTGCATTTTGCCTCGCGCGAGAACGCCATAAAGAATTCCTCGCAAAGCTCAGTATCAAAATCTCCGACCTTTGCCGCGGGAATATCAAGTCCGTAGCCAAGGTACGAGCGTCCCGAAAAATCTATTGCCACAAGTAAAAGTGCCTCGTCCATGGGAATGGTCGCCGAGCCGTAGCGCTCTATTCCGCGCTTGTCACCAAGTGCCTCTGAAAACGCCTGACCGAGCGCAATGCCCACGTCCTCGACGGTGTGATGATAGTCCACCTCAACATCGCCACGGCAGCTGACCTTAAGGTCACAGCGCGAGTGCGAAGCGAAAAGCGTCAGCATATGGTTGAGAAATCCGCAGCCCGTGTCGATCTCGCTCTTGCCCGTGCCGTCAAGACACAGCGTAAGCTTTATATCTGTTTCCGCAGTTTTGCGGTCTATATTGGCAATTCGCATTTTATTTCTCCTTTACAATGTCTTCAAGCGCGTTGATCAGCGCGTCCATCTGCTCGCGCGAGCCGACGGTTATTCGGTTATATCGCGCTATCTCCTTTTTACCAAAGTGGCGCACCAATATTCCTCTTTCACGAAGTCGTGAATATATCTCGCCACCGTCCATATCGGGATGGGCGGCAAAGATGAAGTTTGCGCTTGATTTGGTCATCTTAAATCCCAGCTCTGCGAGCTTCTCTGCCGTGTATTCCCTGTTCTCTATTACCTTGCGGCAGTTTTCCTTTGTATATTCCTCGTCGCAAAGCGCACCGATGCCTGCCGCCGCCGTCATGGAGTTGACGTTGTAGGGATTAGTAGAATAACGTATCGTTTCAAGGTCGCGTATCAGCTCCGCGTCGCCGATTCCAAATCCCAGACGCGCGCCCGCCATTGAGCGCGATTTTGAAAACGTGCGCGTGACGAGCAGATTTTTATACCTCTTTGTGAGCGGTATCGCGCTCTCTCCGCCAAAATCTATATACGCCTCGTCAATTACTATCACACGGTCGGGATTTGATGCGACTATTCTCTCTATATCCGAAAGCGGAAGCGCTATTCCCGTCGGCGCGTTGGGGTTTGCAATAAACACCGTTTTGCCAATTCCCGCATAGTCATTGACGTCTATCGTGAAATCCTTTTTCAGCGGTATCTCCTCGTACGGCACGCCACACAGACGTGCGAACACGGGATAAAATCCGTAGGTTATATTAGGAAACGCCGCGCCGCAGACATCGTCGCAGAATGCCATAAACGCGAAATTGAGCACCTCGTCCGAGCCATTGGTGCTTATCACGTTTTGCCGCTCCACGCCGTATATTTCGGCTATTTTATCGTTGAGCGCGCGACATTCGGGGTCGCAATACAGTTCAAGACGTCCTGCCGCCTCTGCCGCCGCCTCTATGGCTTTTTTTGACGGCGGAAACGGAGATTCATTTGTGTTGAGCTTTATATATTTTCTTTCCTTGGGCTGCTCTCCCGGTGTATAAGGAACGAGAGATGACAGCCGACCGCTTAAAAACTTACTCATTGTTACTGTCCTTCAAAAATGAGATAATTAGTCCTCCAAACGCACGACCGCGCTCTTTGCGTGAGCATCAAGTCCCTCCTTGGTAGCAAAGTAGGCAACGTCACGGGCAACCCTTGCAAGCGCGTCCTTCGTATAGTAAGTGTACTGTGTCTTTTTTACAAAATCGTCCACGGACAGAGGGCTTGAAAAGCGCGCCGTGCCCGACGTGGGGAGCGTGTGGTTAGGGCCTGCGAAGTAGTCACCGAGTGCCTCGGGACAGTTGCGACCCATAAATATCGAGCCCGCGTGTCTTATCTTATCAAGGTATGCAAAGGGCTCGTCAAGGCAGAGCTCAAGATGCTCGGGAGCGAGCTCGTTGGCTATGTCTATAACAAGATCAAGAGAGGGCGCAACGATTATTTTGCCGTTTCTGTCTATTGATTCTCTTGCGATCTCCGAGCGTAAAAGCTTGGGAATCTGCTCCTCTATCTCGCCTCTCACCGCCTCGGCAAGTAAGTAGCTGTCCGTTACCAAAACGGCGCTTGCCATTTTGTCGTGCTCGGCTTGCGAGAGCAGATCTGCCGCAAGGTGACGGGGATCACTCTTTCCGTCCGCGACTATAAGTATCTCGCTGGGACCCGCGATCATATCAATGGATACCGTGCCAAACACCTGCTTTTTCGCCTCGGCTACGTACGCGTTGCCCGGTCCGACTATTTTATCGACCCGAGGTACGCTCTCCGTGCCGTATGCCAGAGCCGCTATCGCCTGCGCGCCGCCAAGCTTGAATATTTTGTCCACCCCCGCGATCTTTGCCGCCGCAAGTATTACGGGATTGACCTTGCCGTCGCGGCTTGGAGGAGTTACCATTACCACCTCGCGACAGCCCGCTATCTTGGCGGGAATGGAATCCATAAGAACAGTTGAGGGATACGCCGCCGTGCCGCCCGGAACGTACAGGCCTGCGCGGTCTATCGGGATTATCTTTTGTCCTATGACCACGCCGTCCTCATCGTTTATAATAAAGCTGTTTCTTACCTGCTTTTCGTGGAATTTGCGTATGTTGGCGGCGGCGCGCTTGAGTATCTCTATAAACTGCGCGTCCACCGAGCAGAATGCCTCGTCTATCTCCTGCGCCGACACAGCCAAGTCGTCAAGCTGTGCTCCGTCAAATTTCGCGCAGTATTCAAAGAGAGCTTCGTCGCCCCTTGCTTTTACGTCGGCTATTATATCGCTTACCGTTTTTTCTACGTTCACCGTCGGCTCGGTGCGGGCAAATATCTGATCTTTTCCTACCTCGCCGTATTTGAGTATTTTTATCATTGAAACATCCCTCCGCCACCGTCATTTGTTTTCACTTATCACGGCTTCAAGTCCGCGCACTATATTCTCTATCATATCGCCCTTGAATTTGCTGCTCGCCTTATTGGCTATAAGTCGCGCGCTTATGGGCACGACGTCCTCCGTGACACACAGTCCGTTTTCTTTGAGTGTTCTGCCCGTTTCAACTATATCGACTATAACGTCGGACAGATTGAGTATGGGCGCCAGCTCAATAGAGCCGTTAAGATGGATTTTATCTATATCTCTGCCCTGCGCGGCATTGTGCTCACGCGCTACGTTGACAAATCTAGTTGCAACG
>JAZRFU010000019.1:0-3563 GCA_045643865.1 Eubacteriales bacterium | reverse complement strand
TTTGCCCGTATCACTCCCGCGACCAACAACAAGCGCAAGCAATATATTTTAAGCGGTGACGAGCCCTTTTTGAAGCTTTTGCAGGTCAGTGATAAGAATGGCAGAGTTTACGACAAAAAGCAGGCGAAATTTCGTCAGATAAACAGATTTCTGGAGCTTATACGCGACGTTGAGAGCCATCTGCCCGACGGAGATATAAGAATATGCGACCTCTGCTGCGGAAAGAGCTATCTTTCCTTTGCGGTGTATCACTATTTCGCGGTGATAAAGGGCAGACGCGTCAAGATGACGGGCGTTGACCTCAAAGCCGACGTCATAGAATATTGCAACTCGGTCGCGCGCGAGCTTGGATTTGACGGACTTGAATTTTTGTGCGGTGACGTCAATCTTTACGACACACCTGACCGCGTTAATATGGTGATCTCGCTCCACGCCTGCGATACGGCAACGGATATCGTGCTTAATAAGGCGATGGAGTGGGGGGCTGACGTGGTACTGTCCACGCCTTGCTGTCACCATGATCTCAACCGCCGTCTTGACTGTCCCGAGCTTAGCTTTATCGCCGATTATTCAATGCTTCGTCAGAAGCTTTGCGACGCGGCGACGGACGCGCTCCGACTTAAATTGCTGGAGGCAAACGGATACGAAACTGCGGCGCTTGAGCTTATAGATCCCGAGGAAACTCCAAAGAATATTATGCTTCGCGGCATACGCAAAAAGGGATTTGACAAAAATAGCGATAAAGCCAAGCGCCTTATGGACGAATACAATAGCATCCGCAAATTCCTTGTGGGTGAGGAATAATAAAGTGGAGGAATTGCTTTGATATGAGATACATATTTTTAAGATTCCCAGACGGAAAGCATAAGGCAGTCACACTAAGCTACGACGACGGTGACGTCTATGACATAAAAATATCCGATATACTCGGAAAATACGGGCTTAAATGCACGTTCAATATAGTCAGCCGTCAGATGCGGGAGCAGGGATATGAGCAGCGCATGTCGCGCGAGGATGTCAAAAGGTATATTCTTGACAGAGGACACGAGGTAGCCGTTCACGGTGCGCACCATCGCGCCGAGGGCAAGCAGAGAGCCATCGCGGGCATACGCGACGTGCTTGATTGCCGAATGGATCTCGAAGCGGCGTTTGACACCATTATCAGAGGTATGGCTTATCCCGACACGGGTATACGCGAGTTTACAAACGGCAGCGCGGATTATGCAACGATAAAGCAGTATCTGACCGATCTTGATATTGCATACGCGCGCACCCTTGGCAATGATAACAATTCCTTTGCGTTGCCTACGGATTGGCACGCGTGGATGCCCACGGCGCATCATACCAATCCTAAAATATTTGAATACGTAGAGGAATTCAATAACCTCACCGATTCCGACAAGGTCTACGGAGCAAGACGCGCGCCCCGTCTGTTTTATATGTGGGGACACGGCTTTGAGCTTGAGGGACATAACGATTGGGACAGATTTGAAGAAATCTGTAAAATGCTTGGCGGCCGTGAGGACGTTTGGTATGCGACGAATATTGAAATATACGATTACGTGCATGCATACGAGTCGCTTATATACAGCGCGGACGAAACCAAGGTCTATAATCCCACCGTTACAACTGTCTGGATAAGCGTTGACGGCAAGAATTATAAGATCGAGGCGGGAAAGACCGTCCGTATCGGTTGAGTGAGGCAGATATGGGATTGATAAAAAAGATACTTGAGAAAACAAGCAGCAAAAACCCCGACAGCAAGCGTTTTAAGTGGGATATGGCGCGCCGTATATGCGGTCATCACGTCAAGTACGTCACGGAGAACAAAAACGGAGTTGACGAGGTCATAGGACGCTCGGGAGGACTTAATATAAAGGACGACGAGCTGCTCGTTTTCGCGTCCGCGGACGTGCTTATGCGCTGCAAGATAGAGCAGATGCAGGCATGGGAGCTGCTGAGCAAGGACGGTGTCGTTATAACCGCACCCGACCTTGAGCACGGCGGAATTGAGCGCACGGTCATAGTTTATTACGTATATTATCGCTGACCTGTCAGCAAGATTGGAGATTAAAAGGTTTATACAGGAAACTACAAAGGGAATGAGAGATATTCTGCCCGTTGAGGCGGAGATAAGAGAATATCTGCTTACAAAAATGAAGCAAACGTATTCCTCGTTTGGATTTTCACAGATAGAAACTCCTTGCGTGGAGCACATTGAAAACCTGACAAGCAAGCAGGGTGGCGATAACGAAAAGCTTATATTCAAGATACTTAAGAGAGGCGAAAAGCTCAACGTGGATACGGCGGAGCTTGACGTTGACGCGCTTGTGGATTCGGGCTTGCGCTACGACTTGACCGTTCCGCTGTCGAGATATTATTCCAACAACGCGGCAAGTCTGTCGTTGCCCTTTAAGGCGATGCAGATCGGTCCCGTATGGCGCGCAGACAGACCGCAGAAGGGAAGATTCCGTCAATTTGTGCAGTGCGACATAGATATTCTCGGCGACGCGTCCAACGCGGCGGAGATAGAGCTTATATGCGCTACGTCTACTTACCTTGAAAGCGTAGGTGTCGGCGGCGTGACTATCATGATAAACGACCGCAGAATACTCTCGGCTATGGCGAGAGCCAGCGGCTTTGACGAGCAGAGCTTCTCGCAGGTGTTCATCATACTCGACAAATACGACAAGATCGGCGAGAGCGGAATCGAGCGTGAATTGCTTGAATCGGGCTACGACGAGAGCGCGGTTGCGAAATATATGGAGATATTCCGCGGCGCGATGGCGGCAGAGGATAGAATTTCCTACCTTGAAGGTGCGCTCGGCGAGAGCATTGAGGATGGCGTACTTGCAAATCTGCGCGACATCTGCGACGCAGTGGCAACCATTTCGGGCGGTCGCTTTAACCTGTGCTTCGATCCCACATTGGTTCGCGGAATGGGATATTACACGGGCGTTATCTTCGAGATAAAGAGCGAGGATTTCAAGGGCGCAAGCATCGGCGGCGGCGGTCGATACGACAATATGATAGGTAATTTCACGGGTCAGAAAACGGCGGCGTGCGGTTTCTCTATCGGCTTTGAGCGTATCGTTGCGGCACTCGTTGAAAAGGGCTTCAAGCCCAATGTGGCAAAGGAAAAGATCGCCGTTCTTTACGACAAGAGAATGGGTACGGGCGACCTCGCACTGATGCAAAAGAGCGCTATGGCGGCGCGTGCGACGGGCAAGACCGTTCTTGTGCAGAAGATGAACAAAAACGTCGGCTTCCAGAAGCAAAAGCTTGAGGGCGAGGGATATAATAAATTTATCGATATCCGCTATCCCGATGAGATGAATAAGCTGGAAGAAATATAAAAAAGAAGGTCGGATTAAAATCCGACCTTTGAAAAACAAAAGAGAGGGATAAACCCTCTCTTTTGTTTTTGGAGCTGGTAATGTGACTCAGAACACTCATTTGCGCCAAAGTGTAACTCAAATCAACAAGTTTAGAGCGCAAAAAAATAGGGCGCGATACGCCCTAGGTGTTCTTCGTCGGTGACGAGCACGAAAATCAAAAGAGGG
>JAZRFU010000018.1:0-5734 GCA_045643865.1 Eubacteriales bacterium | reverse complement strand
GTGATAAGCGTGGATAACGGATACGTTGTTGACTATCTGGTCAAGGACGGCGAAAAGGTCGGAGTTGGGCACGCATGGGCAGACATGTATAAAACCGCGCTTTCCGGCGCCTCGCTGACACAGACACAGTCCGAGCTTGACACGCTGAGCGAAAGAATTCGCCTGATCGAATCGGGTATTGAGGGTGGCAAGGTGGTTGCGGATCTGGCAAGCATAAACACCACGCTTCAAAAATCTTATTACGCTTATATAAATTCGGTCAAGGACGGTGATCTGCCCGGAGCAGACCGAAGCGCCGAGACAATGCTCTCGTCAATGGTGGACTATTCCGTGGTTACGGGCGGAGAGGCATCCAAAGATATTTCGTCGCGGCTTTCCGCGAGAAAAGCAGAGCTGCTTGGCGGCTTGAATTCAGCCAAGCAAACCGTAATAAGCGACGTGAGCTTCAATTTCTTCCGTTATACCGATGGATATGAGAGCGTTTTTGATTCCCACAAGCTTGAAGGGCTTTCCCCCGAGCAGCTTCGCGCGCTAGCCGATTCCTCACCCGTCACGTCTTCGGGACAGGTGATAGGAAAGCAGGTATATACGCCGAAATGGTATCTGGCTCTGCCGTGCGACGAGCCGACGCGCCTTGAATTCGTTGAGGGCGGTATATACGACGTTTTCTTCTCGGACGGGGCCGACGTTACGATAGATATGACGCTTGAGAAGATCTGCGTGGACGAGAGCAATCCGTCTGACTCGTATCTTCTGTTTTCAAGCTACGATATTTCACTGACGGCAGACTTCGCAAGAACGCAGAGCGTCCGCATCTCGATGGGCAGTATCACGGGATACAGAATTCCCACCGAATCGCTGCATAAGGTCAACAACCAAGACGGAGTTTATATTCTCGTTGGAAGCATAGTGGAATTTCGCAGAGTTACGGTTATCGGCGAGGGCTATGGCTATTATATCGTCAAGACCTCCGACGATGCGAGCGGCACAGACGTCAGCACACCGTATCTTTCGTCAAACGATCTGATAATAACGTCGGGCAACGATCTGTACGACGGAAAGCATCTGGATTGAGGATTTTATTTGGATATGGATCTTTCTTACATTGACAAAAACGTCGGGCGCATAAGAGCCGAGATCGCAGACGCCGCCAAATCGGTCGGCAGGGAAGCGAATGAGGTGCTTATGATGTGCGCCATAAAGAGCGCGGACGTTGATATGATAAATTACGTTCACCGAAATCTCGGAGTTACGGACGTGGGAGAAAACCGCGTTCAGCAGCTGCTTGAACGGTGGGACAAGCTTGACCGCGACGGACTGCGGATACACTTTATCGGTTCTTTGCAAACAAACAAGGTCAAGTATATAATAGACAAGGTGCATCTGATCCACTCGCTTGACTCGGAGCGACTTGCCGAGGAGATCAACAAGCAGGCGAAGAAGCACTCGCTTATCGCCAACGTGCTGGTTGAGATCAACTCGGGCGGCGAGGAGAGCAAGGGCGGTATTCCGTTTGGGGAGGTCGAGGAGTTTTGCCTCGGTCTTGGCAAATATGAAAATATCCACCTGTGCGGATTTATGACTATGGCGCCAAGATGCGAGATCGAGGACCAATACGTCGGCTATTTCACAAAAACGCGTGAGGTAGCGGAGCGCGTGTGGTATGGCTCTCTCGGTCACACCGAGCCACCGATTCTCTCGATGGGAATGAGCGAGAGCTTTGTTCCCGCGATAAAATGCGGCGCTAACGTGGTGCGTATCGGTCGTAGTATATTTACTCAAGCAGAATGAATTAACTTTGACGGCAAGAGCCGTGTTTAAGTTTGACGGTAAAAAATATTTTATATAAATTGGGCGTATGCCCCTGTCGCACGCCGTTGCGACAGATGAAAGGAAATGTTATGGAAAAGAAATTTTGGTGGTTAAGCAAAAAGAACGAGCCCGCTTCCGATTTTGAGGAATACAACAAGGGCTATTACGGAGAAGAGCTTGCAGAGGTTGCTTCCTCGACCTCCGAATCCGCATACGACACAGACGCATCTGACGTAAGCGTTGTTCTCTCGGGTGATCCCTCAAAGGAAAAGCCCCTGCTCAAGAGAATCTTTACCCCCCTTACCTGCAACGACAGCAGCGAGATAGTAGATGCATTCAAGGACGGTAGAATTGCAGTTATCTGCATCGAGGAGCTTGACAAGCCCAACTTTACCCGCCTTTTCGACTACCTTATGGGCGCAGTTCAGGCGCTTGACGGTGAGCTTCGCCGTCTTGACAGAGATACCGTTGCGCTTCTTCCTTACGGTGTTGACAGCGAGATCTCTCTTGACGAGATCGAGGAAGAGCTCGTTGAAGAGGACGAGGCAGTTGAGGACGACGAGGATATTGACTAATATATCGCCCAAGGGAGGATATTGCTTTGCCTGAACCCATTTATGTTTTGGTCAATTTCGTTATCATCTTCATCGACGTTATTTCGTTTGCAATGATGATACGGGCAATTCTCAGTTGGTTTTTCGAGGGTGACGGTCCGTTTATACGCTTTTTATACGTGCTGACGGAGCCCGCGATCATGCCCATACGCAAGCTGCTCGTAAAAATGAATTGGCTTCAGGACTCGCCGATAGACTTCTCGTTTACCCTGACCTTTTTAGCGCTTTTCGTGATACAAGCTCTGCTTTCATCACTCATCTGATTTATAAACGATGGCTTTACAGCAATGCACACAAGCTTCATGTCGCCCGCTTTGACGATCGTTGAAATTTGCGACGCGCAAGAAGCTTGTGTGCGGAAATTTTTATTTATCTATTTTTTACGCGCACAAATAAAATTTATATTTGACAACAATTAAAAATTATTATAGATAATCGGCGCCGTACACGGCGCAAACAAATCTTCAATTTGCTTGGAGGATATAAAATGGCAAAGGACTACACAAGTTCACTCAACTTACCGAAAACAGAGTTTTCCATGAAGGCAAATCTGGCGCAGAGAGAGCCGGAAACAATCGCATATTGGAAGAGCATCGGTCTTTACGACAAGATGCAGGATGCAAGAAGCGAGGGCGCGGATTTTTCATTCCACGATGGCCCCCCCTTCTCAAACGGAAATATTCACATGGGCCACGCGCTCAATAAAATACTTAAGGACTTTATCAACAAGTCCAAGGCAATGCAGGGATACAGAATTTCCTACGTTCCCGGCTGGGATAACCACGGCATGCCCATTGAGTCAGCTATCATAAAGAAAAACAAGCTTGACCGCAAAAAGATGTCCATTTCCGAGTTCCGCTCGGCATGCCATGAGTTTGCGCAGGGCTTCGTTGACAAGCAGTCCGAGCAGTTTCAGCGCCTCGGCCTTGTTGCCGACTGGGAAAACCCCTATCTTACCATGTCGCCCGACTTCGAGGCAACCGAGGTAAAGGTGTTCGGTGAGATGTTCAAGCGCGGATACATCTATAAGGGTCTCAAGCCCGTTTATTGGTGTCCCAAGGACGAAACCGCTCTTGCAGAGGCAGAGATCGAGTATCAGACCGACAAATGCACGTCTATATACGTCAAGTTCAAGGTGGCTGATGACAAGGGCAAGCTCGCGCCCGTATGCGACCTTGACAACACATATTTTGTAATTTGGACAACCACCACGTGGACGCTCCCCGGAAACCTTGCTATCGCGCTCAATCCCGCAGAGGACTATGCGCTTGTAAAGGCAGAAAACGGAGAGACATACGTTCTCGCAGGCGCGCTGGTTGAGCAGACCATGAAGGCGGCTGGCATCGAGAGCTATGAGGTGCTCACTACACTCAAAGGTAGCGAATTTGAATATATGACCGCGCAGCATCCTTTCCTCGACAGAAAGAGCATAGTGGTCAATGCCGACTACGTAACTATGGATAGCGGTACGGGCTGTGTTCACACGGCTCCCGGCTTTGGCGCTGACGACTACCAGACCTGCCGCCGCTACAATATCGATATAATCGTTCCCGTTGACGACAGGGGTTATCAGACCGAGGAGGCAGGCAAGTTTGCAGGAATGTACTATGCGGCTTCCAACGAGGCGATACTTGAGGATATGAAGGAGAGCGGAGCGTTGCTCGCGTCCGAGGAGATCGAGCACGAGTATCCTCACTGCTGGAGATGTAAATCTCCCATCATCTTCCGCGCAACACCCCAGTGGTTCTGCTCGGTTGACCCATTTAAGGACGAGGCGGCTGAGTCCTGCAAGGACGTTCTCTGGCTTCCCGCGTGGGGCGGCGAGAGAATGGTGCAGATGATAAGAGAGAGAGCCGATTGGTGTATCTCGCGTCAGCGTCATTGGGGTCTTCCCATTCCCGTGTTCTACTGCGAGGAGTGCAAGGCACCCGTATGTAACGACGAAACTATAGAGGCGGTTTCCGCACTCTTTGCACAAAAGGGATCTAACGCTTGGTTCGATATGGACGCGTCCGAGATTCTCCCCGAGGGATTTGTATGTCCTCACTGCCATAAGAGCCACTCCTTCACCAAGGAAACTAATACTCTTGACGGCTGGTTCGATTCGGGATCTTCGCACTTCGCAGTTCTCAAGAACAGAGAAAGCGAAAAGTGGCCCTCCGAGATATATCTTGAGGGTGCTGATCAGTACCGCGGTTGGTTCCAGGCATCTCTGCTCACCGCAGTAGGTGCTACGGGTGAGGTCGGCGCGCCCTTCAAGGCGGTGCTTACTCACGGTTGGGTTGTTGACGGAGAGGGAAAGGCGATGCACAAGTCGCTCGGTAACTCCATCAGCCCCGACGATATAGTTAAAAAATACGGCGCAGAGCTGGTTCGTCTCTGGGTCGCATCCAGCGACTACCACGCTGACGTGCGCTGCTCCGAAAACATATTCAAGCAGCTCTCCGAGTCGTACAGAAAGATCAGAAACACCGCGCGTATCATGATGGCAAACCTCGGCGACTTCGATCCCGAAGCTGACACCGTCGCATTCGACGATATGCTCGACATCGACAAGTGGATCGTATCGCGCATGAACCGTCTTACAAAGACCTGTCTTGAAGCGTACGACAACTACGAGTTCCACATCGTTTATCACGCCATCAACAAGTTCTGCACCATCGAGCTATCCAAGCTCTACATTGATATAACCAAGGACCGCTTGTACGTTGAGCGTGCCGACTCCAATGCAAGAAGAAGCGGACAGAGCGCGCTTTACGCTGTGCTCTCCGACCTCGTTCGTCTGCTCGCGCCCGTAATTTCCTTTACGGCAGAGGAGATCTGGAAGGCAATGCCTCACGCGGCGTCCGACAAATGTGAGAGCGTATTCCTTAACGACATGCCCAAGTTTGACGCGGCCCTTGAAGAAAAGACCGCGACCGAGAGCGCAAAGTGGGACAAGGTGCTTGAATACCGCGACGACGTTATGAAGGCGCTTGAGATTGCAAGAGCGGACAAGATGATCGGTAAATCACTTGACGCAAAGGTAACAGTATATGCAAGCGGCGAAGTTTACGACATGCTCAAGGCGTTTGAGAGCGAGCTTGCGACTATATACATCACCTCTGCGGCGAGCGTTGTGTGCGGAGAAGCTCCTGCGGGCGCATTCACCGAAACGCAGTCGGGAATCGGCGTCGTTGTTGATACCGCCGACGGATGCAAGTGCGGTCGCTGCTGGTCTTACTCCACCGAGGGAGTAGACGACGGCGAGGGCGGCTTCCTCTGCGAGCGTTGCAGAAAAATACTGCTCTGACAGATAAAATGGGGAA
>JAZRFU010000017.1:0-9235 GCA_045643865.1 Eubacteriales bacterium | reverse complement strand
TATTATGGGCAGATTTGGTGCCTGCAATTGGATTCTTGATGATGCCTAAAACATGTGCTTATGTTTGGACAGTCTTAATAGGATTTATGTCCATGCGAAAGTGTATTGGATAAAGTCTTAATTTCATTACGTATTACATAGCTTCGTTGCAAGCATGGCGTTGTGCCCGGTTGCATCTAAATTGGAACACATCACAAACAGCAAGTCGCAAGACTTGCTGTTTTCTATTTTATTTGAAATATTAGTGTAAAATCAACGCAAAAAACACGTTTTGTCGGACTCATCGTATAGGGCACAAAATGCATAATGAATAAATATGCAAGAATATTCAATGATAAAATTCGCGTTTTTACGGTTTTTGAGGCAAATTGCACAAATGTACAATGTCTTTTTGCATAAAATGATGCAAAAGGTAGAAACGAAAAAAAGGTGTTGACAAACCGAATGAATAGTGATACAATAAATACATCAAAAAACTAATTTTTATTCATCGGAGGACCCCAAAATGAAAAAGATTCTTTCACTCGCACTTGCATTGATTATGGTAATTGGTAGCTTTGCTATGTTGACCTCTTGTCAGGAAGAAAGTCTTTCTGCGGCATACGACAAAGCTCTTAAAGCAATCGACTATGATGCATCCAAGTACACAGATACTCTCGTAGTTGCTATTTCTCCCGACTTTGCTCCCATGGAATTCTATGACACAGCAAAAGACGGTGATGGCGCGATCGTTGGCTTTGACGTTCTTCTTGCAAATTACGTTGCAAAAGAGCTTGGTATGAAGCTTAAGCTCGACCCCATGTCCTTTGACGCTTGTATGGCGGCAGTTGCTTCGGGCAACGCAGACCTTGCAATCTCCGGCTTCTCCTGGACGGCAGAGCGCGCAGAAACCTTCCTTATTTCCGACTACTACGTAGCGGGTGAAAACGAAACCGAGCAGATCCTTATCACAACCAAGGACAAGGCGGCTCAGTTCACCAAGGATAAAACCGATTTCTCCGGTCTTAAAATAGGCGCACAGGGCGGTTCTCTCCAGCAGCTTCTCGTTGAGGAGCAGCTCGTTCCCCAGGGTGCAAAGCTTGAGCTTTACGAAAACATCAACGTAGCTGCAACCGCACTTGCAACGGGCGAGATCGACGCTCTTGCAGTTGCATACGGTAACGGTGAAGCACTTGTAAACGACACAATCGTTCTTTCCGACTACTACTTTGAGGTTGAGGAAAAGTACAAGAACAACGTAATCCTTCTCAACAAGGAAGATGCAGCTCTTCTCGAAAAGGTAAACGCGGCACTTGCAAAGGCAATGGCTGCAGGCCTTTACGACGAATGGTACGAGGCGTGCCAGATCTACGCGGAGGTCAAGACCGCTGACGAGCTTGGTTACGACGATGACGGTAACAAGATAACCGAGTAATTTATAAAAACAGAGCTGCCGTGCTGATCTTCGGTGCGGCGGCTCGTGTTGTGTGTTATAAAGGAGATTAATAATAATGTATATTTTTACAATGTTTGAGGACATGGGTAAGATCTTTGTCAAATACTGGGATCTGTTTTTGATAGAGGGTCTTAGCGCGACCATTCTCCTCTCACTTATGACGGTTGCCTTTGGAACCGTGTTCGGCGCGCTGCTGGCACTGGTTAAGATAGGCAAGATAAAGCCGCTCAAGTGGATAGTCAACGCCATAGTTGAGATCATACGCGGCACCCCTATGCTGCTCCAGCTCTACATAAGCACGTTCTTGATACCCGTAATTATTCCTGCGATGAATCAGCTCGAGAATAAAAAGCTTATCTGCATATCCTTTACTCTGATACTCAACAGCGCGGCATACGTATCCGAGATAATCCGTTCGGGAATTGAGGCGGTTGATAAGGGGCAGACAGAGGCGGCACGCAGTCTTGGTCTTAACAGCACCACCACGATGATACAGGTAGTGCTTCCGCAGGCGGTAAAGAACATTCTGCCCGCGCTTGGCAATGAGTTTATTACGATAATCAAGGAAACGTCGCTTGCTTCCACGTTCTACGTAGGCGAGCTTATGACTACCTATCACATCATCGTAGGAAAGACTCACAACTCGCTCCCGATACTCATGATAATCGGAATTATTTATTTTGTACTGAACTTTGTGCTTTCCAAGGCGCTCGGTGTGTTCGAAAGGAGAATGAAGGCCCATGCTTGACGTAAATAATATATATAAAAACTTTGGCTCTCTAAAGGTCCTTGAAGGCGTATCGACGCATATCAAGGAGGGCGAGGTGGTTGCCATTATCGGCGCGTCGGGATCGGGTAAATCCACGCTTTTGCGCTGTATGAACCTGCTTGAAGAACCCACCTTTGGCGAAGTTTGGATGGATGGAAAGCTTCTGACTCCCGTTGATCCTTATCTGCATCCCGAGGTCATTAAGGCGTCCAATATGTACAAAAAGCTCATAAAGGCGGGAATGGAATCTGACGCGGCGATCGCAAAGATCAAGGCGGAGGACCTGCTCAACGAAAAGTTTTCCGCGGCAGAGGGCAAGGAATATCAGGCGGAGATCAAGAAGATATATGCTGAAAACCATATAGACATAAATCTTGCCCGTCAGGAAATGGGAATGGTATTCCAGCAGTTCAATCTGTTTAATAACAAGAGCGTTCTTGAAAACATTACTCTTGCTCCTATGAAAACTCACGCCAAGAAAATGATAAAGGACGGCAAGAGCAAAAAAGAGGTCAAGGAGTATTTTGACGGCAAGGCGATGGCGCTCCTTAACCGCATCGGCCTTGAAGAAAAGGCGAGCGCATATCCCTCTACGCTTTCGGGTGGACAGAAGCAGAGAATTGCCATTGTTCGCGCGCTTGCAATGGAGCCAAAGGTAATGCTGTTTGACGAGCCGACCTCTGCGCTCGATCCCGAGATGGTAGGCGAGGTTCTTGACCTCATAAAAGAGCTTGCCAAGGAGGGAATGACAATGGTGGTCGTCACTCACGAGATGGGCTTTGCACGCGAGGTTGCGGATAGAGTCATCTTTATGCATGACGGAGTAATTGCGGAGGAGGGAACTCCCGACGAGATATTCAACTCGCCCAAGCATCCTAAGCTCCAGCAGTTTTTAAAGAGCATACTTTAATAAAATCACAAAAAGGCGGCGCGTTGCGTTGCCTTTTTTGACATGGCTTTTTTGCGATATAATAAGCATAATGGCTTTATCTTGAATGAGATATAGGACAAGACACAGAAAATATATATAAATATTTTCACTTTTCCTATTGACAAAACAATGATTGGGGAATATAATAACAAGGTGCGAATTTTTGGGGGCGACATTTGCCCCCGATTGATATTTGGAGATGACTTATGGATAACGTTCAGATACTTTTGAGCATCGTGGTCTGCGCTTTGGCGGGACTGCTTATGTCTCGTGTTTGCAAGCTGTTAAAGCTGCCCGCGGTTACGGGATATCTCGTTGCGGGAATTTTGGTGGGTAGCTTTTGTCTTGGCGGAATTACTCTGCCTGGCGGATACCACCTCGGATTCGGCGCGCCCGACTTTTCGGACATTCACGCGCTTGGCATAGTATGCGATATTGCGCTTGGATTTATTGCGTTTTCTATCGGAAGCGAATTCAAGCTTTCCGATCTTAAAAAGACGGGTAAGCAGGCAACTGTAATAGGCATATTTCAGGCACTTGCGACAAGTGCGGTGTGCTTCGGTGCTCTGCTTGGACTGCATTACATATTGCTTTCGGCAACGGGTGTGGACTATCTCCCGCTTCCCGCCGCGTTGATTCTGGCGGCTATCGCTACGGCTACCGCGCCCGCCGCAACGCTTATGGTAGTAAGACAGTACAAGGCAAAGGGACCCTTGACCGATCTTCTTTTGCCCATAGTTGCGCTTGACGACGCGGTCGGACTTATCGTTTTCGCCGTATTCTTCGGCATAGCCAAGGCGGTGCAGGGAGGCGCGGTAAATCCTATATCTATCATAGTTGAGCCGCTTGTGGAGATCGTGGCGTCGCTTTTGCTGGGCGCTCTGCTCGGATTTGTGCTCTCGGAGCTTGAAAAGCTGTTCCATTCCAACAGTAACCGTCTTAGCTTGGTAATTACCTTCGTTTTTGCTACGGTTGCCGTAACTCAACTTAAAAATATCCATATCGGAGAAGTACATATCGGATTTTCCTCGCTACTTACGTGTATGATGTGCGGAACGGTGTTCTGCAACGTGTGCGAATGCTCCGACGAGATGATGTCGAGAGCGGACGGCTGGACCAAGCCCTTGCTTATCATTTTCTTCGTTATAAGCGGTGCGGAGCTTGACCTCAGTGTGTTTGCAAAGCCCATATTCGTTATTATCGGACTTGTATATATAATCTCGCGTTGTATCGGTAAATATTACGGCGCATTGATATCCGCCAAGGCGACGCACTGTGATAATCATATCGTCAAATATCTCGGTATTACTCTATTTCCTCAGGCGGGAGTTGCGCTTGGCATGGTTAGCACGGTAAGTAGTGACGGACTTATATCGAGCGACGTCGCTTCAACCGTCAGATTTGTTATTTTGTTTGCCGTTCTCGTATATGAAATATTTGGTCCCGTGTGCACCAAATGGGCACTTACGCGTGCGGGAGATATTACTGCGAAGCCCGCTGATCTTACCAGACGTGTCAAGAACAGCGAAAACGTCCAATAAAATTTAATATGTGTGAATAAAAAAGCCATCGTGTGAGCATAATTCTTTTGTAAATCAAAAGAAAGGATGTTTTAACGATGGCTTTTTCAAAGAAAATACTTATTTGCACGATAGTAATACTTACACTCTCGCTTGTCGCGGCGGTGCTTCCTATTCACGGAGAGACCGAGATATACGACACGGTGGTCAGATTGCACGTGCTGGCAAATTCGGACAGCGAGGAGGATCAGACGCTGAAATTAAAGGTGCGAGATGCGGTTATCGAGGTCGTATCCCCTGCCGTAAAGCACTGCAAATCACAAGACGAGGCGATAGCGGCAATAGAGGGAATTATGGACGACGTAAAGCGTGCCGCCAAAGAGGTAGTGCAACAAGAGGGCTACGATTACCCCGTGAGCATCAAGCTTGGCGAGGAGCATTATCCCACAAGGACTTACGAGAGCTGCGCCTTCCCTGAGGGTGATTACGTGTCCTTGCGAGTTTGCATAGGAGATGCTGAGGGACAGAATTGGTGGTGCTGTCTGTTCCCACCCTTGTGCTTGTCGGCGGCAAGCGCAGACGATAAGGCGAGCAACGAGGAGGCATTTATTTCGGTGGGGCTAAGCGCAGACCAATATCAGCTGATAACCGAGAGCGATTCGCCTAAATACAAGGTCAGATTCAAGATACTTGAAACCATTGGACGTTGGTTTGGCAAATGATAAATAAAAGGGAGGACGTTGTCCTCCTTTTTTGCATCTTACATATATTTAATTGCCTCTTGCCGTTGCAATTCGACCTGTTGGTAAAAAGGTATTTACAACGTGGATTTAAGATGATAAAATATACGGGAACGAGGCAAGTGGCTTATATTTGGCTGATTTTGAGGAGAGGCGTGTTAAATTTGGGCGCGTCGGTTGACATACGCCGCCGTTTGTGATACAATTAAATGATAATATTTTGAGGTGAGATGAGATCATATATGAGTAACACACAAACATCGAAAATAAAACGTCCCGAGCTTCTTTCTCCTGCGGGCAACTTTGAAAAATTGCGTGCGGCACTGCTTTACGGTGCGGACGCGGTCTATTGCGCGGGACAGAGCTTTGGAATGAGATCGGCGGCGGACAATTTTACCGTTGAGGAGCTTTATGAGGCGGTCAGATACACCCACGAGCGCGGCAAAAAGCTATATCTTACGCTTAACACCATGCCGCACGGCGACGAATATGCCGACCTTCGCAAATTCCTTGGCGATATAGCCGACGCTGGCATAGACGCTTACATAATCGCCGACCTTGGAGTTATGGCGACGGTCAGACAGATAATTCCCGACGCAGAGATACACGTATCCACGCAGGCAAGCATAGTGTCGCCCGAGGCGGCAATGGCTTACGTTGCGATGGGGGCAAAGCGCTTGGTGCTTGCGCGCGAGCTTTGCTTTGATGAGATACGCGCGATACGCAACGCGATTCCCGAGGATATTGAGCTTGAGGCGTTCGTGCACGGCTCTATGTGCGTGTCGTACAGTGGAAGATGTATGCTTTCCAATATGATGACGGGCAGAGATGCAAACCGCGGAAAGTGCACCCAACCCTGCCGTTGGAACTACATCATCTACGAGGAAAAGCGTCCCGATCTGCCCATCCCGATAGAGCAGACCCAGCTTGGCACGTTCATAATGTCATCGAAGGATATGTGCACTATCGAGCACGTTCCCGAGCTTATCGAGTGCGGAATAAACTCCTTTAAGATAGAGGGAAGAATGAAGAGCGCGTACTATACCTCTGTGGTTACCAACGCGTACAGAATGGCAATAGACGCCTATCTCGCCGATCCCGAGGGCTACGAATTTGATTCATCGCTTTACCGCGAGCTTGAAAGTGTGTCGCACCGTGAATATTGCACGGGCTACTATCTTGACGAGCCGATACAGAACGCTCAGCTCGGTACGCAGACGGGATATATTCGCGACAAGGCATATTTTGCAACTGCGACGGATTATAATGAGGACGAGGCGGCATCGCTTGAGGGCGCGGGCATTGAACTCTCTAATGAGGACGGCAAGCTTTTCCGCTTTATACAGAGAAACAAGGTCAAGCTTGACGATGCGGCGGAGATGATATCGCCCTCGCGCATAGGCAGACCGTTTACCGTCAAGGAGCTGTATCTGCCCAACGGCGAGCGTATTGAATCTGCGCCTCACCCGTCAATGATATTCTGGTGTCGCGTTCCGTTCGATGTGACCGAGGGCGATATTATGCGCGCAGGAGAATGATTTCTGAAAGGGAATAACTATGTACGAATTTATAGAAATGCTCAAGGCGTTCATTTTTGGCGTCGTTGAGGGAATAACCGAGTGGCTTCCCGTAAGCTCTACGGGCCACCTCATATTGCTTGATGAATTTCTCAAGCTTAACGTAGCCGACGGACTTGGCGCGACGTTTGCAGAGGAATATATGAGCATGTTTGAGGTGGTTATCCAGCTTGGCGCAATACTCGCGGTCGTAGTACTGTTTTTCGGCAAGCTAAATCCGTTCTCTCTCCAAAAGAACGCGGCAGAAAAAAAGAACACTTGGATATTATGGCTCAAGGTGGCAATAGCAAGTGTGCCTGCGGCGCTCATCGGCATTGTTGGCGACAAAATACTTGAAAAGGTCACGGGCAAGGACATCGACGGTTGGATATACAACTGGGTGACCGTTGCGGTGATGCTCATAGTTTACGGTGTGCTTTTCATAGTCGTTGAGAGATGGCAGAAGAATAAGCCCGTCAAGGTCGATAGCGTTGACGATATTACATACTCGCAGGCGGCGCTTATGGGCTGCTTCCAGACGCTTTCAATAGTGCCCGGCACTTCTCGCTCCGGCTCGACTATTCTGGGCGCGCGAGTTATCGGAATTTCGCGTCCCGCGGCGGCGGAATTCTCGTTCTTTATGGGTATTCCCGCAATGGTGGGAGCGAGTCTTATCAAGGGCTACGGATTTGTTGACTACGTGCTTGAAAGCGGAGTAAGCGTACCGTGGCTGGCGTGGGCGGTGCTCGCGGTTGCAAGTGTGGTAGCATTCGGCGTGTCAATGGCGGTCATAAAGTTCCTTATGGACTTTGTCAAGAAGCACAGCTTTGCGCCCTTCGGCGTTTACAGAATCATACTCGGTGCGCTTGTGATACTTTACTTTGCTTGTGCGGTGAACTGATATATGGAAAAGCTTAAGATTGACCTTCCCATCATTGTGGAGGGCAAATACGACAAGATAAAAATAAGCTCGGTGGCGGAGGCGTGCATCATACAGACGGACGGCTTTGGCGTGTTCAAAAACTCCGAGAGGTTGGCACTTATCCGCTCGCTCGCAAAAAAATCGCGCATTATCGTTATGACAGACAGTGACGGTGCGGGCAAGCTGATACGCTCACACATAACCTCGGCGATACCCGCCGATCGTCTTATCCAGCTCTACGTGCCGCAAGTCAAGGGCAAGGAGAAAAGAAAGAGTGAGGCGAGCGCGGAGGGTTATCTCGGCGTAGAGGGAACTGACGTTGATGTTATTCGCAAGCTGCTCGAGCCGTATGCCGTGGGCGCGGAGTCGCTGACGCGCGGCGGAGTTACCAAGACGGATCTTTTCGTGGCAGGGCTTTCGGGAGGAGCTGACAGTGTGCAAAAGCGTGATGAGCTTGCCACAAGCTTGGGATTGCCAAGAAAAATGACGGCAAATGCGTTGCTCGCGGCAATAAACGTGCTTATGAGTCGCGATGAATTTTTGAAGCTGACAAAGCATAAATAAGTAATAAACACAAAAAGGAGTAGCTCTGCTACTCCTTTTTTTCGCTCGGGCGAGCTCTTGCGTAGCAAGAGCCGCGTAGTTGCGCTTGCGCAACGTTGAATCTGAACCCTCATTTGCGCCGAGGTTTAACTTGTATCAAAGAGTTTTAAGCGCAAATCGAATTGAATCGCACGATCGCGATTCAAGCGGGTTGGGTTATATGTGAATGGTGACATCCGGGAATCTGAACCCTCATTTGCGCCGAGGTTTAACTTGTATCAAAGAGTTTTAAGCGCAAATCGAATACCAAGCCGATAGCTGCGCAAGCGCAACGCTCGGCTGGTAGCGGGTTCAGATTCGGTGAGGAAAGCGCAAAAAAAGAAAGAGTAGCACGATGTGCTACTCTTTCTTTTTTTGGTGACCCATCCGGGAATCGAACCCGAGTTTCCAGCGTGAGAGGCTAGCGTCTTAACCGCTTGACCAATGGGCCGTCGTTCTGCGACTTGACTATTATATCACGCTTCGCAGAACTTGTCAATAGGTTTTTTTGAAATTTTTTTGCGAAATTTTGGATTTTTTCAATTTTTTGTGCTTACAAGTCGAAATTTATTTTGATTTCTGCCTGTTTTAATGCTCAAAAATCAAATTTCACATCAAGTTGCTCGATTTGCGACGGAATTTTTGCGGTGCAGAGTGTTATTGGGTATCCATCGATCTCAAATTCCGTGAAAAATACGTCTTTTGTAGTATCATCGACTTTTGCAAGCTGCTCGCCGAGCCGTCCGCCATGCAGCTTGACCTCAGCTTCCTTTATCGTCC
>JAZRFU010000016.1:0-3595 GCA_045643865.1 Eubacteriales bacterium | reverse complement strand
TTCCTTGTGCTCCTCGTCGTCTATGTGCATCACCGCGTTGTGCATATTGGGATCGAAAATATCGCCCTTTGCGCCAAACGCCTCAACGCCCATTTTAGTAAGCACGTCGCCCGCGCTTTTGAGTATCATTTCAACGCCCTTCTGAACCTGCTCCGCCTCGGTAAATCCAACCGCGCGCTCGAGGTTATCAATGATTGGGAGTATGCTCATGAGCGCGTCTGCATACGCGTCCGCATATATTCCCTCTCGCTCCTTGGCGCTTCTTTTGCGGAAGTTGTCGTATTCCGCCATCATTCTTAAATATCTGTCATTCTGCTCGGCTATCTCTGCGGTCTTTTCCTCAAGCTTGCGCTCAAGCTCCGCTATCTGACCGTCAAGCTTTTTGCTCTTTTTGTCGGACTTGGTTTTACCCTTGTCTGCCGTTTGCTCCTCTGCCGACTCGGTATCCGCCTCTGCGGTCTCCTCATCGGGCATTTGAACCTTTTCCTCTGCCATTTTCTCCTCCTCAGCTTTCCTTGCCGTTATCTTCTATCAGTTCTATCTCGCTCGACGTCAGCAAGCTCTCAACGTTACCCGCCAAGCCCTCTATCGTCGCAACTACCTTTGCATAGTCCATTCTTCTCGGTCCTATTATTCCGATCGCACCAAGCGTTTTTCCGTCACGCACGACGGGCTTGAACACAAGCGCGGAATTATTCATTACCTTGACCGAGCTTTCCGAGCCGATGACTACGTTTACTCCGTCGCTATCTGTGTCGGACACCAGATCAAGAATGTCCTCTTTCTTTTCAAGCGCGCCGAGCAGCTCACGCAGCTGGTCCTTATTTGAGTATTCGGGATACTGCAAAAGTCGGTCCATACCGCTGACCTTGAGATCTCCTCCGTCAAGCTCGTTCATGCTTTCATATATTATTTTTATGATAGGCGTGACTATCGCGGATTTATCGCCCATAGCGTTTTCTATATCAACTATGATGGGCAATGTGATCTCGTTAGCAGTAAGCCCCGAGATGTGCTGATTGAGCAGTGCCGCAAGGTCACCCGCGGTCATATCGCTTACCGTCATATCAAATGTCAGGCGCTTGGTCACAACTCCGCCGCCGCTGCTTATCATTATCAGAAGCAAGCTGTGTCTGTCAACGTATATAACGTCGAATCTCTTGATGCTGACCGAGCTTGCCTTGGGCTTCATAACGAAGCTTGTGTAGTTGGTGATATTTCCCGCAAGCTTTGACGCCGTAAGCAATATCTGATCCAGCTCGTTCATTTTGGACTTGAGCAGCTTGTTTATCTCGGTTATCTCGCTGGTAGTCATCGCATAGCTCTCGATAAGCGAGTCAACGTAGAATCTGTATCCCAGCTCGCTGGGGACTCTGCCCGACGACGTGTGCGGCTGTTCAAGGTATCCGAGTGCTTCAAGCTCTGCCATCTCATTTCTGATGGTAGCAGACGAGCAGTTCAAGTGCTCATCTTGCATAATATACTTTGAACCAACGGGCTCGCCGTCCACAATGTGCGCGTCAACAATAGCTTTCAGTATTCGCTTTTTGCGCTCACTCAATTCGGTTTTTGAATTCTGTCCCACTGTTTTTGGCTCTCCCTCCGCATTTTTTGGAGCTTTTGTAGGCATTTTTTGCTTTTTCACTCCATTTTTTAGCACTCTTTTAAGTCAAGTGCTAACCTACGCTAATAATATACCCCTTTTTTGCCCGTTTGTCAACCCCATAAGCCCACTTTTTTATGAATTTTTTGTAAACAGTGCTAAAAATGAGCCAAGGGCGGCAAAAATCCGCCCTCTATCGTCATAATGCGATATATTTAATTGAGGTAACGACTCCCTGCCGCACCGAAAACTGCAATATACAGTTTTCGCCCACGTACCGAAGTCCCTCGCCCATCTCGGTATATTCATCTCCGTAGGCGCGGACGACGCTCTCCACATCCGCGCCTACAAATATGCCCTCTGCCGTAGATACGGTATCGTTGGTAAATTCTATCATTTGTATATGACCGCCGCCGTTACCGTCCTCGCCGTACACGGTTACGCGAAAGCCGTCATAAACGTACAAAACGTCCTCGCCCACACCCGCGCACGAGCCGACCGCGCGCCGCGACTTATACTGCCCAAGCCGACGGATAGCAGACGCGCTATCTCCCGCCGCTATGCTCTCTCCGTCGCGTAAAAACACGTACTCGTGCGCGGTAGGAGGTGAGGTTTTCTTGTTTTCCCGCGCTCCGCACGACACAAGCGTCAGTAATATGAGTAGCGCAACCGTCGTCGCAATTATTCTTTTCATTATTCCTTCTCCTTTTCCGTTTCATACTTATCAAGCTTTTCATTCCATACGCGGCAAAGCTCGCCGTCGCCGCGCATATCGGAAATACCGTGCTTGCTTTGCAGTATCGCGCCGAAATATGCGGTCAGCTTCTCCGCGCCAAAGACATTGAGATGCGCGCCGCCGTCGTAGGTATCCTGCGTCATATCAAGTCCTATATCTGCGTTTTCAATGAAATTATAATAGCAAATGCCGTTTTTCTCGGCAAAGTCCGATATTTGCGTGTCCCATTCGTCATACCACGGATATCGCCAAGAGTCCGTGGGGGATTTTACGAGTATAAGCTCGACTCCGCTATTCTCGCACAGTACCCTTATTTTATCGAGATATTCAAAGCAGCGCTCGGACAGAGGTACATCCGCGTTATCTGTGGCGGTATAATCGTCGCTCTGCGCCACAATTCCCTTTTTCATAAGATAGCCGTTATGGGATACCGTGGGACGAGAGTAGGCATATTCAATATCCTCGACCGACAGCTCGCGCCAGCGCGAGTGAAAGCGCAATAGCGGAAAGACGTACGAGATATAGCTCTCGGAATCGGTGACGGACGCATTTATCGCGCCAAGCTTATGCTCCGACCACCTCATTCCGTCAAGCATCATGCGGTTATACGCCTCGCTTACGCCCTCCGCGTGCATCATCGCATAGACGTTGAAAACAACGGCGTCGGGCGTTTCGTATTGCAGCATCTCGCATAAGAGATAATAGGACTGCCAGACCGTCTGCGCGGGGCTTCCGCGCACGTACGAGGTAATGCCGAAATCGCACCATAGAATGGGGGGTACAAAGCTCTCAAACACCTCGCAATCGCCCACGAATATGACCTGATGCCCTATTTTTTCGTCCGCATCGGCATAGTATTCGGAGATAAGATTGCCCTCCCTTGATTTCCCCGTGTATTTGGGCATAAGCAGATGCGTGGCAAAATCAAGTACGAATACCGTTATAATAAAGAAAAGCACGACCGACAGGGTGATTTTTTTCATTTTTATATTCCTTAAACGATGGATTAATAATAACAAATTGGGGTTTGTTGGGGGATAAATGGACGCTACGGCATATTTGCCTCCCTCCGAGAGGTAGGTGGCATTTTCGCAAGAAAATGACGGAAGGAGCCCACGTAACATAAAGCTTTTGTGGACAATATTGTCCCGCGCTCTCCCTCACCCGACTCCGTCGGGAGCTCCCTCCCGGAGGGAGCCAATATTCGTGTCACTCACTAAACTCCCACATAAATCAAAATTTGAATGGCGTATGCA
>JAZRFU010000015.1:0-3254 GCA_045643865.1 Eubacteriales bacterium | reverse complement strand
ACGGTAAAAGACGTTAATCTTCTACTCATCCGTCGCTTCGCGCCACCTTCTCTCACAAGAGAAGGCAAGGATTGCAAATGCTACGGAACGGGCGAACACAGTTCGCCCCTACGGATATAAGGTGGCGTTATCTTTCAAACGTAGGGGCGAACTGTGTTCGCCCGTAACATCTCTATAAATCCCAATTTATTTGACATCAAAATTATCGTTTTCATGAGGTTTACAAATCGCTCTTTGTCATTTATAATATTTATAGCCGAACAATACGGCTGTAATTCCGTGCAAAACTATTATGGAGGTGATAATGTGACAAACGAGGAGATAGTTCGCTCGCTTGCCGAAAATACACAAAGGTGCAAGTCAAACTCGCACAGAATAGATGCCCTTGAACGCGATACCGTCGTGCTAAATAAAATGGTGACGGCGCTTGAGGTGCTCGCAACTCAACAAAAAAGCATGGCAGACAAGGTTGAAAAGATAGATACAAAGGTCACGCGGCTGGAAACTGCGCCGCTCAAGAAAATATCCTCGATGATCGGATATATTCTTGCCGCGCTCTGCTCTGCCGCGGTTGGTGCATTTTTCGGATTTAACGTATAAAGTACAACGTCTTAAAATCGCAGATTGAAAAAAATACCTTATATTTTTATGAATTGAGCATTGTCGGGTAGGGCATAATTTTCTTACTAACTCAATTTGATCGGAGTATGACGATGTTCTACAATAAAGTTGAAATTTGCGGTGTCAACACCTCGGAGCTTGAGGTGCTTGATGACGACGAAAAACGTTCCCTATTGGAAAAGATCAAACGTGGTGACACAAAGGCGCGAACCGACCTGATATACGGAAATCTGCGCCTTGTACTGTCAGTTATAAAGCGCTTCGGCGGTAAACGTGACAACGCGGACGATCTTTTTCAAGTGGGGTGTCTTGGGCTTGTTAAGGCGGTGGATAATTTCAATACCGACCTTGAGGTAAAATTCTCGACCTATGCCGTTCCCATGATAATAGGCGAGATCCGCAGATACCTGCGCGACAATAATGCAATAAGAATAAGCCGCTCGTTGCGCGATCTCGCATACCGTGCGTTGCAAGTCAAGGAGCAGATACAGTCAAAGAAAACAAGCGAGCCGTCCATTGATGAGATCGCCAAGGCGCTTGATACGACAAAGGAAAACGTCGCGCGCGCCATGGAAGCAATAGTTGAGCCGATCTCAATATATGAGCCGGTCTACAACGATGGCGGCGACTCACTATACGTCATAGACCAGCTTTCCGACAACACGGGCTCAGACGAGGGCTGGCTTGAAAATATAGCGTTGCGCGACGCCATGCAGCGTCTTAACGAGCGAGAAAAGGCCATAATATCCATGCGATACTTCAAAAACCGCACGCAGACCGAGATAGCCGCTATTATAGGAATCTCGCAGGCACAGGTATCGCGTCTTGAAAAGGCGGCGCTTGAAAAAATGCGCAAATGTATGGTATAAAAAACAAATAAAACGGGGGTAATTCCCCCGTTTTTCTTTTTTCTGTCAATCAATATACTGCGAAAAATCCAGCGTAATATCAGGACGGGCAGTGGGAACTGACGGATTTGAAATGTCAATAGACGCCTTATCAACATACTGCATAGATCCCTCGGCAAATATCTCGTAGAGAACTCGGAACTTGACGTCGCTGTTGGTCACATCGCCAAAGCGTATCTTGAATTTCTCGGCATATATCAGCGTCACGTCGAATTTCTCTGTAAGTATAACGGCGTTCGCCTGTGTGTGGTATCCACTTTCCTTGAGTGCGCGCAGAAAATCGGTAACATAATTATAGTACGCGCTATCCCTTACAGGATAAAGGGTTTCGCCCTCGGTGTCGGTCTCCTCGACCGTGTCGTAGAACACTATCGTCTGATTGACTATCGGCTCTCTGACCTCGGGAAGCACCACAAGCACCGCACCGTAAGCCGAATATTTACTGCTCGCCTTATTTTTGTCGAGCACGCGGAGATCGGCATCAAGCGCGTAATAATAATCGCCAACCTTGGTATAATAATCCACGCTCAAAAGCTCAACCTTGATAGTGACCTTGCCAAACAAGGACTTTGTAACCTTTACGTTCTGCGCTATCGGCATATTCTGCCTGATATTGCGCTTTATCTGTGACGACGACGTCCAGAACAGTCCGTCACCCTCATCGATTCCCGATGCGGCGATTATCTCGCTCTCGTTGAACATAGTAACGTCGCCCGTGACCTCTATTGAGCTTATCCGTACAAGCATCACGGCGGCGGCTATAAGAATGACCAAGCAAAGTGCGACCACGACACCGCGCGCTATCAATTTGCATTTTTTAGCACCGTATTTAAGATACATTTTAGCACGAAAGCCCTCAAGCGCCTCTCTTGTGCGTTCCTCAGGTCTTTTACCGTTTCTCTGCTCCATTTGATCTGTCTGCCTCCTCTCCGTCTTAATGCCTGTCCTATATCCTGCTCATCGGCAATGAAAAAATCAACCGATAAGCGACATTATTTCAGCGTATATCTTTTCGTTTGCATCGCATACCGCAAACGCCTTTATATTGTTCTCCATGGTGTGCCTGCGGCCGTCATTCTCAAGCAGAGCAGAAACTGTGTCCTCAAGCCGTCCGCTATCAAATTCTCTCTCCTCAACCAGCTCGCACGCGTCGGCATCGTATATCGCCTTGGCGTTCTTGTACTGATGATTTGCCGCAACGTAGGGCGACGGAACGAATATCGCCGCCTTGCCCATAAGCGCAAGCTCGGACACCGTCATAGCGCCTGCGCGGCATATAAGCAGGTCTGCACCTGACATGCGCTCGTTCATATCGTATATGTAATCGACGAGCTTGACATTTTTCATATTCAAAAGTCCGTTTTGCTCGAAATTTGCGTGTGTATTCTCAAAATCACGCTTACCTGCCGCGTGATAGAACTCGGTATCAGGGAAAATCGGTGCAAGCTTTGCAATCACCTTACACATCTGCGCGTTGAGATTTTCTGCGCCACCCGAGCCACCGAAGGATACTACGTGACGGGCAAATCCGTCGTCCTTTTTGTCAACGGCTTTTATATCGGTGTTTATTTCAAAAAGCGTGGGGTTGCCGACACAAACGACTTTATTTGCACCCGTAAGCGCGTCTGCACTTGACTTAAAGTTTGTCATAATAACGTCAACACGGTTTGCAAGCTTTCTTACCGCACGACCGGGAATTGCATTGGACTCGTGTACAAGCGTGGG
>JAZRFU010000014.1:0-4788 GCA_045643865.1 Eubacteriales bacterium | reverse complement strand
GCACAGTGTGAGGGATTCAAGATTTTTGCGTTTTTCCCACTCGTCCTTTGCCTCGGCATATTGGCGGCGAAGCTCATTTTCTCGGTCACGTAGCGTGGCGGCAAGCTCGAAGCTCTGATCTCCTATCGCCTCGCTCTTCTGCGCCTCAAGCTCCTTTATAGCGCGTTCCATTTCTCTGTGGTCGGGCGGACTTGTAAACATTTTCAGTCGCAAACGCGCCGCCGCCTCGTCGATAAGGTCTATTGCCTTGTCGGGCAAAAATCGGTCGGGAATATAACGTGCAGAAAGGGAAATTGCCGCATCAAGTGCCTCGTCGGATATGGTGAGTCGGTGATGAAGCTCGTATTTGGGGCGCAAGCCCTGCAATATCTGCAAGGTTTCCTTTTGCGACGGCTCTCCAACGGTTACGGACTGAAAACGGCGCTCCAGAGCGGCATCGCGCTCAATGTGTTTTCTGTATTCGTTTATGGTCGTTGCACCTATGACCTGAAGCTCGCCGCGCGCCAGAGCTGGCTTGATAATGTTTGCGGCATCGACCGCGCCCTCTGCCGCTCCTGCTCCTACGATAGTGTGAATTTCATCAATAAATATGATGATGTCGGGATTTTTCTCAACCTCGCCGAGAATTTTTTTAAGACGCTCCTCAAATTCTCCTCGGTATTTTGCGCCCGCTATCATACCCGCAAGATCGAGCGATATAATGACCTTGCTACGCAGTATTTCCGGCACCTCGCCGTCAGCAATTCTCTGAGCAAGTCCCTCGACCACCGCCGTTTTGCCCACACCCGGCTCGCCGATAAGGCAGGGGTTGTTTTTTTGACGCCTTGAGAGTATCTGTATGACGCGCTCGGTTTCCTTATCGCGCCCGATTATGGGGTCTATGCGACCGCGCCGTGCCGCCTCGCCGAGATCTCTGCCAAAGCTTGCAAGCGCGCTTTTTTCGTTTTGCTTGGACTTTTGAACGTCATTGGTCCTTGCTCCCGGAGCGCGTGTGCCCGTCGCCTCAATGTAGGAAGAAAGATCGCTTCGCACGTCTGCGGCAGACACACCGAGTCCGTCGAGTATCCTTGAAGCTACGCAATCGCGGTCGGAGATAAGCGAGAGTAAAATATGCTCCGTGCCGATATATGAGCGACCGCTTTGCGCGCACTCATAAGCCGAGCCCTCAATGATGCGTCGAACTCGCGGTGTCATATCTGAGCGAGATATGAGCAGGGGAGAGCCGATACCCGAAATACTGATAATAGCACTTTTTATGCTCTCAGTTGATGCTCCTCTTGCGCTGAGTATCTTAGATGCAGCGCAATCGGGAGTTGAAATAAGACCGAGCAGAAGATGCTCACTGCCGATATATGAGTGTCCAAGGTCGCAGGCATACGTCAGCGCGGCATTGAGCGCGTACTGCGCCTTTGGAGTAAATTTGTTTGATGTATTTGACATTTTTGCACCTCGTAAGCATCAAAGATCGCACCTACGACGCCTTGTGCGGAGTGCGATTTATTCGTGACGCTATGTATTTTCGTGTAAATGAGGCGCGCGCATCGTCGCAATCATTGGCACAAAGACATTTTACTCCCGCGTTACTCATAACGGCGGCGTCCTGTCCCTCTGCAAGCATAAAATTAAGGTCACACAGCTCGGGCAGACCGTCAATAGAGCCGCCCGACAGGCATATAGCAAGACGAATATCGGATATGAGCGAGAGCATCTCGCCAAGAGATAGCTGACGGGCAAATGTGAGTATTCCCAGGGCGCGCGCGGCGGAGTCAGTTATTATCTTGCTCACCTCGGGGAAAAGCATTTTTTCGCGACTGCGCTCATCTGTAACTATTCTTTCAATCAAGGAGCAGAAATATTCCACAGCCGCGTTTTCGTTGCAGAGAAATGGGGGAGTGTAGGAGAGAACGTAAATATCCCCCGCGTTATCCTTAAAAGAGAACATAGGGCACAGAGATGCACCTCGCTTTGCCACGTCGCGCAGAAGGGGAGCATCGTCATCTCCGTATTTAAGTGACGGGAGATAAAGAGCGGCTGAAAGCTCCATTCCCGCCCCGCATTTCTCGACTCTACGGGAAAGATAGCCGATCTTATCGTCGTAAGCAAAATCAAGCCCACCCTCAAGCATAGCTTCGGCGCTTGAGGCGATGCTCGCCGCTTCCTTTACCGAAAGCCCTGCTACTACGGCACTTATAGAGATCATATCATCTCCACCCAGCGCAACGAGAGCGTTACACGGCTCGTTGGAGTATATAAAGCGATGGCGGTCGCTCTCCACCAGATCGGCGTCAATGAGCTGCTTTTCCGCGAGGGCGAGAAGGTAAATGCTCTTTGTGCGCCCAAGCTCTTCCTTTTTGAAACCTCCGCCGCCTAAAATTTTATCTACCGTGGCAATAATGCCCTCTGCCCGTCCGGATCCGGACAGAGCGGAAAACGGTAGAGAATTTACGTTTCTTACGTATCTGACCTTTGAATAAAGCACGTGCTCGGGACACGCGCCTACTGTATTGTACCAAGACATATTTTTTCTCCTGTTAATTGATTTTATCCGTTGCTTTGCGTTAAAAATAATTCTTGTGATGTCAAAGCATCATTTATGTAGCTCAAGCTCGCGTATTTTGTCGCGGATAGTCGCGGCAAGCTCGTAATTTTCCGTTTCCACGGCAAGCTTTAGCTTTGCGCGCATATTGCCGATCGAGCGCTGTCGCTCTATTGCGGCGCGGCGACGCGACGGCATTCTTGCGCCCTCTGCGACGTCGGGTGTGAGCGTTGAGGGGAGAATAAACGGCGCGAATACGGAATAGCATACGGCACAACCAACCTTGCCTGATTGACGAACCGATTCAAGATCCGTGCCGCAAAAAGAGCATTTTTGAGATGCGGGCACAAGCTTGTCCTGAACATACAGGTATATGGGAAGCTCGGAGTGCTCGCATACAAGAGAATACAGATGCGGCTCGGGAATAAATCCTACGCCTCCGTCGGAATCGACAGAGCGGCCTTGATACTGTCTTGACTTTCCAAGCATCGCGGCGCAAGAGGCGCAAAGCGCGTGCCTGCCGCCACCGTCGTCGGCATAAAACACACTAGCACCTTTATTTTTACATTTTTCGCAGTTCATAATGATTTTTCCTTTCTTTTTTGAATACTTGCATTACTATTTTACATAAAGCGCGGCGAAAAACGTGTCGCAACGTGTAGGGAAGTATAAAAAATAAAATTAATAAAAAAATCAAGAAAAAATCAAGAATAAATTGACAAAACGTTCAGTTTGAGGTATAATATGAGTATAATGGGCGAGAAGGTTTGTTTTTAGCCCGTTACGGACAAAAAATGTTTAAAAATATCATTAAGAAATATACTGGGAGGCATGTAATTATGCAAAAGGATCTTACAGTTGGAAAGAGCAAGATCACTTCGCTGTTTGATGCTGGCTCGTTCGTGGAGATCGGAGCTTATATCAAGCGCGGTGGCGACGATAGCGCCTACGACGGTGTCGTGTGCGGCTACGGATCTATCGGAGAAAAGTTGGCATTCGCGTTCGTTCAGGATAGCGACAGAACTCACGGAGCTTTTGATGAGATAGGTGCGAAAAAGATCGAAATGCTCTATGATATGGCGATCAAGAATGGCGCGGCAGTTATAGGAGTGTTTGATAGCGCAGGCGCGGTAGTGACCGACGGAAGCGCGGCACTCTCCGCATACGGAAGATTTATTTCCTCTGTTGCTCGCGCATCGGGAGTAGTTCCGCAGATAGCAGTCCTTGACGGCTTATGCACGGGAATGGCTCTTACCGTTGCCAATATGTTTGATTTTACCGTAAAGGTAAGCGACAAAGCAAATCTTTATCTTATCCCCACGTCAAACGATAAGACGTTCGCTTGCTCCGTCGAGGCAGAGAACGAGGGAAAGGCATACGCGGCAGCGCGTGAGCTTGTGAGCATACTCCCCCAGAACAATAAGGATGCGGCATCGGTTGAATGTGCTGATAGCGCGGCGCGCCTTGTTGATATAAACGGACTTACGGGCGCAAAGCTTGTTTGCGAGCTTGCGGATGGGGGTAAGTTCTTTGAAACAGATGCAAGAAACAGCGGAATCGTGACGGGCTTTGCTTACTTCGGCGGTACGCTTTGCGGTGTTGTGGCATCGAATAATGAGTGCGACGCGGGTAAGATAGGATATATCGGAGCTAAAAAGGCGGCAGAGCTTATCTCCTTCTGCGACAGATTCGGCATTTCCGTTCTGACCTTGGTTGACAGTGAGGGACTGTGCAATTGCGCAAATCCCACGACCTTGGCGGCACTTGCAGCTGCATACGCAAATGCTACTACGGCAAAGGTTACCGCAGTTGTAGGTAAGGCATACGGCGCGGCGTTCACTCTGCTCGGCTCTAAATCCGTTGGCGCGGACCTTGCAGTTGCAACGGAGGGCGCGCTTATCAGCGTAATGTCACCCGAGAGCGCAGTGGCGTTCCTTATGAATGACGAAATAAGCCACGACAAGTCGCGTAGCGAGGTCGAGGCACAATGGTGCGAAAAGTACGCAAGCGCAGAAAAGGCGGCAGAGAAGGGCGACATTGACGATATAGTCGGCGCAGACACGCTCCGCGCACGCATTTGCTCGGCACTCTATATGCTTTCCGTAAAGGCAGACGGTGCGCCCGAGCGCAAGTATGCGAGAACTCCCGTTTGAGTCGGAGGATAAACGAATGAAGAAAATAAAACGGTCAGTCGCGCTCGTGATCGCTATGACGCTCGTGCTTGGTCTGTTTACTCTGACCGCGTTTGCGGC
>JAZRFU010000013.1:0-32518 GCA_045643865.1 Eubacteriales bacterium | reverse complement strand
CCGAGTGTCATTATTATGACCTCGTCGCACTTTTTAAGCTTTCTGGGCAGGACGTAATGCTCGTCGCGCTTATTCTCTACGGGGTCGTGTTTTTCGGCGTTATCGCGCATATGCTCGCGCACGGCGCGTCTTGCACGGGTTATCTCGTCACCAAGCTTTTCGGAGTCCCTCGCCTTTTTTACCTTATCCATCTGCTCTAAAATAAAGTCGCTCGACGCCTTTGCGCTTGCCACCATAGACGCCGCCTTTTGTCTTGATTTTTCAAGCTCTCGCTCGGACTCGACAAGGCGTTTGTTTATGGTCTTTTCCGCCTCCGCCTTGAATCTCTCATAGTCACGGCGCATAGATTCCGTTTCCTCACGGTTGCGCTCCATCTCGATGCGCGTTTTTTCAAGCTGACCTATAATGTCCTCGAATTTTCTGTTGTCACTGCTGACGTAGTTCTCCGCTCCGTCTATTATCTCGCGCGGTAATCCCAGCTTTTCGGATATTGCAAACGCGTTTGACTTACCCGGTGTGCCTATTATCAGCTTATACGTGGGTTTGAGCGTTTCAACGTCAAATTCGCAGGATGCGTTGCACACGCCCTCGGTATCGAGCGCATATGCTTTTAGCTCGGCATAGTGAGTGGTAGCCGCACACATAGCGCCCTTGCTTCTTACGTGGTCAATTATGGAAACGGCGAGAGCCGCTCCCTCAACGGGGTCTGTTCCCACGCCAAGCTCGTCGAAAAGCACGAGCGAGCGATTGCCTACCGCACCGATAAACGAAACTATATTGACCATATGCGAGGAGAACGTTGAGAGCGACTGCTCTATGCTCTGCTCGTCACCTATATCGACAAGCACGTTGTCGCACACGCATATAATGCTTCCCTCGTCTGTGGGAATATGCAAGCCCGCTTGAGCCATAAGAACGAAAAGCCCTATGGTTTTAAGGGTTACGGTCTTACCGCCTGTGTTGGGGCCGGTTATTATCATAGTGTCGTATCCATCACCGAGCGACACATTTATGGGCACCACGCGACTTTTATCTATCAGCGGATGGCGCGCACGTTTAAGCTCTATGATACGCTCATCCGTGACCGTAGGAGCACATCCGTTTACGGCGTACGACATCTGCGCACAGGCAAAGTAAAACGCCAGCTCGGTTATATTGCGATAATTGAGCCAGATAGCATTTGAGCTTTCCGACACCGCCGCCGAAAGCTCGGCGAGTATTCTCTCGATCTCGTGCTCCTCCTTGGATTCAAGGACGCGCAGCTCGTTATTCGCCTCGACCACCGCCGTCGGCTCGACAAATATGGTCGCACCCGATGACGAGGTATCGTGGACAAGTCCTTTGATCTCGTTCCTGCATTCCGCCTTTACGGGAATAACGTAGCGTCCGTTTCTTGTCGTTACGATATTTTCCTGCAAATATTTGGAATGAGAGCCGCCCTGCACGTATTTTTGCAGGGTTTCTTTTATTTTGTTATTGGTTATTCTGATCTGCCTGCGGATATTTGCCAAAGTATCCGACGCCTCGTCCGCGATAAGCTCCTCCGAAATAATAGAACGGCTTATTCTGTCCTCAAGTGTTCTGCCCGGCATCAGACGGTCAAATATCTCGTCAAGCACGGTATCAAAAAGGTGATTACCGTGACAGTAATCTATAAGTGAGCGTGACGTGCGCAACACTCCCGCAACCGCCAAAAGCTCTCCCGGGGTCAACGTGGCGCCCTTGTCTGCGCGCTCGCACGATTCGGACACGTCGCGCACTCCCCCAAAAGACGGCATTCCCTTTGCATCGCAAAGGCGCTTGGCATCGGTCGTTCTTCTCTGGCGGAGCATTACCACGTCTATATCGTCGGACGGCATAAGCATTTTTGCCATGCTTTTAGCTCCATCCGTCGTAGCGTGCTGCGCGAGCATATCACATATTTTATTAAACTCAAGCGAGTTAAGAGTTTTTTCGTTAAAGCTCATATCTTCAGCTCCTTGTATGTTGGGGCAAGTCCAAGTGACACCTTGGCAATACTCTCGCCGTCAAGATGCGATGCTTCAATATACGTCTGTCCCACATTGCACTTTACAAAGGCGTTTTCCGCACCCATAATATCGTACCTTATATCATCGAGCATTCCGCGCTTGCGCATCTGCTCCGACAAAAGCATTCCAAAGCCGCCCGCCTTGATCTCCTCCTCGACAAACAGTATCGCAGAGGGCTTTGCTTGCAAGGTCACCTCTCCGACAAGCTCGGCGAGCTGATCGTAGGGAGACACGAATTCACACAACGCTATTCCCACGCAAATTCCCTTTTCGGCAAGCATTGTCTTTGCCTTTATGCACTCTTTTGCGATACGTCCGTGCGTTACGATAAGCACGTCAATCTTGCCATCAAAGTCACATCTTATTCCTATGCTTCCCGAGCTTTCGCCGTTATAAAACGTATCCTTAATTATTGCTTCCTCGCTTCCGCTCGGATAACGGATAGCGCACGGAGAATTGGAATTTACCGCCTCATAAAGTGAACGTACAAGAACGTCGTACGTAGCGGGGGTATATATTTTCATGCCGTTTATCTGCGACATAAACGCTACGTCAAAGATACCGTGATGAGTCGCTCCGTCGGCATTATTAAATCCGGCTCTGTCTATGCAGAACGTCACAGGCAGATTCTGAAGCGCTACGTCGTGTATCATCTGGTCGTAGCTTCTCTGCAAAAACGTAGAATATACCGCAAACACGGGCTTGTATCCACTTGCCGCAAGTCCTGCCGCAAACGTTACCGCATGCTCCTCCGCAATTCCGACGTCGAAAAATCTATCCTTGTATGTTTTTGCAAAATCATCAAGCCCTGTGCCCGAGCTCATAGCCGCGGTTATCGCGCAGATCTTGTCATCATCAGCTCCCATCTCACAAATGGCTTTACCAAATTCGTACGAATAGCTGGTGGGCGAAATTTCCTTGTCAATCGGCTGGATTCCGTGATAATGATTGGGATTTTGCTCTGCGAGGTCATATCCCTTACCCTTTTGGGTCTTTATATGCACAAGCACGTTCTCACCCGCATTTTTAGCGGCGGTAAGGAGCGATTCGACACTCTCATAATCATTTCCGTCAATAGGACCGAGATAATAAAGCCCCATATCCTCGAAATAATTACTACCGTAAAGCGCGTTCTTTACGGACTTTTTAATAGCCCTGATAAGACGGAAAATTCCCTTACCTACAAGAGGTATCTTTTTTATAAACGAAATGGTAAACCGCTTTGCCTTCAAATATCCGCTTTTTTTGCGCAGATTTGCCAAGCTGTTTGCGAATCGACCTATATTCTTGGATATAGACATCTCATTTTCATTAAGCACGATAATAAGTCGCGAAAGCTGCTTGTTGCAGTTGTTGAGCGCCTCGTGTATCATACCACCCGTGAACGCGCCGTCGCCGAGTACTACGACCGTATACGCGTCACTTCCCGACAAGCGATCCGCTTCCGCAAATCCCAGCGCCGCGGACAAGCTGGTTGAGCTATGGCCCGCGCCAAAGCAATCATATTCACTTTCAGCACGGTTGGTGAATCCCGACAGTCCGCCCGTTTGACGAAGCGTGCCGAATTGCTCGTATCTGCCCGTAAGCAGCTTGTGAGCATAGCTCTGGTGTCCAACGTCAAAAATTATATGATCGCGGGGGCAGTCAAAAACTCTGTGTATTGCAACCGAAAGCTCCACCACACCAAGATTGGATGCAAGATGGCCTCCGTTTTTGAGCGAGGTTTCTATTATACAATCGCGTATTTCCGCGCACAGTGCCTCCATCTCTTTGGAGCTAATGCTCTTAACGTCCTCGGGAGAACGTATGTTATTCAGATATTTGTAACCGTTAGGATTATTTTTGTCCATAACAACGATCTCCTTTCCTATACAAAATATAAAATACTCCAAATTATATTATATCATCTTACACAGCTTTTGTAAAGTGCTTTTGCAAAACAAAATATAGATACGTTTATCAGCTTCATCACAAAAAGCGACGTGGATACCCACGCCGCTTTTTAAAAACTTTTTGTCATCGGACTATTTATAAATTCGTCCTGAATTATTTCTTCTTGAACTCGATACCGTTGATCTTGATACCGTCTTCAGTTTCAGCAAACAATGCCTTCTGGTTGTACTCATTTGCCCCTTTGTCCTCAAATGTGAAGGTTATATATTCCTTGCCGTCTTCTTCGGTGATCTCGTAAGTTCCCTCAAAGGTAGTGGTCTTTTCAAAACCTGCCAAACCGGAAACGTTGGTTATAGTTACATTCTTACCGGAGAACTTATAAGTGGTCTTGGTTCCGGCAATGCTTGTGTCACCTAATGATGCAGTATATTCACCGGAAAGTGTCTTTCCGCAAGAAACGAGTACTGCGCATGCAAGAACAACAACGAGTGTGAGTGCAAAAATTTTAATGATAGTGTTTTTCATGATAAAGTCTCCTTTCATATCATTGAGTATATTATATACTTTTTGGGCAATTTTGTCAATATGCAATTTATAATTTCCTCGATCTGCGAGCGCATTTTACCATAAATTCTGCGCATAACGCGGCACAAATTACGACAATACATATATAAATAAAGACGTTTCCTATAATTGTATACACGGTCAAATTATCACGCATATACACCTCATCTACAATGACTCCCTCTTGGTTGGCGGAAAGAGACGATTTAATATTTCCCATTGGATCAATGATAGATGATATACCCGTATTGGCGGAGCGAACCACGTATCTGCCGTTCTCGATCGCTCTCAGTACCGACTGTGAGTTATGCATATAAAGCGCCGCAGAGTCGGCAAACCACGAGTCATTGGTGGATATAGCAATTACTTGCGCACCACCAAGAGTCGATTCTCTTATAATATCCTCGTATATCGAGTCAAAGCAGATGCCGCAGCCGAAAATCCCCTCGTTAGTTTCGAGAACCGTGCTCTCTTCCCCTGCGATAAGATCCTCTTGGAGCATTCCTATCTCGGTCAGAGGCGGAATAAGCACCTCGATCAATTCTCTCATGGGCACAAATTCTCCAAAAGGAACTAATCTCTGCTTAAAATACATTTCTTCTCCAAAGGTGCCGTCGGGGTGTACTGCTATCAGTGAGTTTCGGAGCTGCCACGACGTATTCTGATATTCCGTAAAGGTGGATACCAGTATAGTAACGTTACACTCTCTTGCCAGATCAGACACAAACGTATGGATATATTCATTTTTGAAGAAGTTATATGGAAGTGCCGTTTCCGACCACACTACAACCTTGGCGCCGTCATTGGCCGCTTCTCTTGTATATTTGGCATGTATTTCCAATATCTTGTCGGCTCCTCCGCTCCACTTATCCGTGGATGAGATATTCCCCTGCACCGCCGCCACCTTGACCGGTTCACCCTCGTTTTTATAAGTCAGAGTAACGAGTGTGCCAAGCGCCACATTGATACAAAATATACATATCGCACATACATAGGCAATACGTCTTCTTTCCTTACACGATATAGCGTATGCAAGATAAAAGTTAACAGCAACTATGATAAATGTCACAAAATAAGGACCTAATACGGACGCGCTTCGGAGCAATATCAAAGAATTGGTTTGTCCAAGACAGAGCCGTCCCCACGGAACGCCCCACCAACCGATAGTCTGTGCCCATTCTCCAACAGACCATATTGCCGCCGCCATAATCGGCATAAATATTTTTTGCTTGCTGAATATTGCAAGGCGTGCTGTCAGGGCAAACAGCACGAAAACAAATGCACTTCCAACCGCTTGGATCATGGAAAGTCCTATCCACGCCACGCAGACTACGGCAAGCGAGGCAAGCTCGTCAAGTCCTGCAAAATCAAGCGGATACATATACCAAAACCAATGATATATGACCAAATAATAGCTCATAAAGAAGCACAGACCGTATCCGTATATCTTTCTGTACTTTATTTCTCTGTCAGAGGCAATATCCATAAGCACGAGTGCGGCAGGAATAATTGACACCCACTGCACAAATCCAATTTGGGGGACTACAAGTGCCATTGACGTTACGATTCCGCTTATTACAAGCACAATTATCCTCAATTTACGGTTTATTGATATCATTAAAAGCCCCCCTTTCTCTGCTTTTGCTTATCGGCTTGAATTTATAATTTTTGTCACTATTCCGATTGCCGACGGAAAGTCCTCCAAGAACCATACTCCGTCGGGATCGATATTGACCTGCTTTCCCGACAGATAACCCAAATATCCGTTATCCTTGCCAAAATCGAACACCAAGCGATACGAATAAAGCGCCTGATATTTATATCCTTTGGTCTTATCGTTTCTGTTTATTCCGTATTTGCCGTCACCGAGCAAAGCGTGCCCGATATGAGCCATATGCGCTCTTATCTGGTGCGTTCTTCCCGTAACCAGCTCTACCTCAAGCAAGCTTGCCTCACTGTTTGTCGCAAGCGTCTTATATTTGGTGATTATATTCTTGTATCCGTCCTTTTGCTTATCGGAAATCGTAACAAGATTATTTGCGCTGTTCTTTTTTAGATACCCTGTGAGCGTATCGCTCTTTTGGGTCATTTTGCCGTGCACTGCGCAAAGATAGAACTTTCTTATCTCATCATTCTTTATCTTCTCGTTCATGACGCGAAGTGCCTCTGCATTCTTTGCCGCGATAACGATGCCGCCCGTATTTCTGTCAATACGGTTACACAGCGCGGGAGCAAATGACTGCTCACTCTCAGGGTCATATTCGCCCTTTTGATAAAGATATGCCTTTATATGCATTATGAGAGTGTTATCACGGGCGCTGTCATCCTCGTGGACAAGCACACCGGGGCGCTTGTTACACAAGATGATATTTTCATCCTCATAGACAACGTCAAGCTTGGGATTTATGCGCGCAAGCGCGCCGTCATCACGCTCGGGAGAGGCAAAAAATTCCTCTCTGATGAACAACTGTATCTCGTCGCCCTCCTGCAAAACGTAGCTTTGCTCACAGCGGCGACGGTTGACCTTTATTTTTTTGGTCCTTATATACTTGTACATAAGCGACGCAGGAAGTCCCTTAACTGCCTTCGAAAGAAATTTGTCAAGCCGCTGTCCTGCGTCGTTCTTTTTTATTTTGAGTATTTGCACTGTATTTACCCTATCAGAGTGTACCGAATATTCTGTCACCCGCATCTCCAAGTCCGGGTACTATGTACGCATGATCGTTGAGCTTTTCATCAAGCGCCGCGGTGAATATATCCACGTCGGGATGCGCGTCCATGACCTTTTTTACTCCCTCCGGAGCAGCAACGAGGCACATAAACTTGATATTCTTGCATCCGTGCTCTTTGAGCTTGGTAAGGGCATCCACTGCCGAGCCGCCCGTTGCCAGCATAGGATCTACGAGAACAACTATTCTGTTCTCAATGTCTGCGGGAAGCTTGCAATAGTATTCAATAGGAAGATGCGTTTCGGGATCGCGGTAAAGTCCGATATGTCCAACCTTTGCAACGGGAACCAAGCTGAGAAGTCCGTCCACCATTCCGATTCCTGCGCGAAGAATGGGCACGATAGCCAGCTTTTTACCCGATACCGTGTACGCCGTTGTCTTTTGTATAGGTGTTTCAATCGTTATTGTTTCAAGGGGCAGATCGCGAGTGATCTCATAACCCATAAGCATTGCGATCTCATTGAGAAGCTCACGGAAATCCTTTGATCCCGTCTTTTTGTTTCTCATAATGGAAAGCTTGTGCGCTATCAGCGGATGATCTACGATATGAAGATTGCTCATATTAATTCCCTGCCTTATCGTACGACGTAAGGCACCCTTTCTTAATCTTTACTGCGTAATTTACGCTTATCTTAAATAATTATAATATAATTTCCACTTTTTTTCAAGTCCTTTTTACAAATTTCCGAAAGATATGAAAGTTTTTGATAAACGCTATTTACAAAACGGAAAAATGATGATAAAATATACTTTGCGAGCTTTCTTCGTAAAAAAGCGGAAAGGAGATATAAAAGCATGCCGAACAACGACGTCACCGTGGGCATTCTGACTCTTGGGTGTAAGGTTAATCAGTATGAATCCGAGGCAATCGCCGAGGAGCTTGTAAGACGCGGATATAAAATCGCTTCTCACAGTCAGATCTGCTCTGCGTATATTATCAATACCTGTACGGTAACTGCCGAATCTGACCGTAAGGCGCGTCAAGCAATACGCCGTATGATCTCGCGCAATCCCGATGCATATATTCTCGTTACGGGCTGTTATTCGCAAATATCTCCCAATGCAGTTGCCTCAATAGAGGGCGTGGATTACGTTTGCGGAAGCTCCAACAAATTGAGCGTGGCCGATGAGCTTGACGCGCTATTTGAACGCAAAAAGAAAAATGCCACACCTACGATAGATGTTCCGAATCTTGAAAAATCTCACTTTGAGCCGATGAGTATAACTCGATTTGACCGTACACGTGCGTACGTGAAAATTGAGGACGGCTGCGAGTCGAAATGCGCATATTGCACCATTCCCGCGTCACGCGGTCCTATACGCTCAAAGCCGTTCTATGACGTTATAAATGAGGTGCGCGGACTCGTCGAGGGCGGTTGCCAAGAGGTTGTGCTTACGGGTATAGAAACCGGCTCCTACGGTGCAGATCTTTCAGAGGGCGAAAATCTGGCTTCTCTGCTTTGCGAGATAGACAAGATTGACGGAATTGGCAGAGTACGACTCGGTTCTCTTGATCCTACGGTAATAAAGCCCGAATTTGTGTCCAAAATATCAAAGCTCTCCTCTATCGCTCCTCATTTTCATTTGTCACTGCAAAGCGGAAGTGATCGCGTGCTTGCGCTGATGAAAAGAAAATACAATTCACGTCAGGCAATGCAGAGCATACAACGCCTGCGCGATGCTATGGACAACGTAAAATTCACAACCGATATAATTGTCGGATTCCCGGGCGAGAGTGAGGAGGATTTCCGCGCCAGCTGTGAATTTGTAAAGCAAGCAAAATTCCTTATGGTACATGCCTTTCCCTATTCAAAACGCGCAGGAACGGTGGCGGCGCAAATGCCCGATCAGATTCCTGAACAAATAAAGCACGAGCGCGTGAGAATAATCTCCCAGATAAGCGCCGAGGTGCGCCGTGATATTCTGGCGCAGAAGGTTGAAAACGGAGAAACCGTCAGCGTACTGTTTGAGTCGTCAAACGGCGGATATGCATACGGACATACCCCCGATTTTATAGAGGTCAGAGTCAAGACCGATGAAAAACTGCACGGAATAGTTAAAAACGTACATCTCACGTCGTATAGCTGCGATTTTTGCGAGGGAATATTCTTCGACACTTGACTTCTATCTGCTTTCCCCGTTTTTTGAATTTTTTTGAAATTTTTTTTGAAAAGCTATTGCAATTTTGTCAAAAGTATGTTATAATAGGCAAGTTGCATAATGTATATAAAATTATCATAACGATAGATGCAAAGTTTTGCAAGGAGGTGTCATATCATGGCAAAGTGCAGTGTTTGTGGAAAAGGTGTTGTTTTCGGTCAGAACGTTTCTCACTCTAACCGTAAGACAAACAGAACTTGGAAGCCCAATATTCGTAAGGTAAAAGCAGTAGTTGACGGTACACCTAAGACTGTTGCTGTTTGTTCTCGTTGCCTTCGTTCCGGCAAGGTTAACAGAGCTTAATCTCTATTAGGTTTCAGTTCATATTTACACAGATAGGGCGCATTATTTTTATGCGCCCTGTAAATTTTTATTTGGAGTTTTTATGATAGCTTTAACGGACTGTCGAATAGGCGCATCATGCCTTACTGCAATAAAAAATAACGGAATTGAGGTAATTACTCTCCCCCCTGCCGACTATCTCCACAAATCAGTATCCTCTCACACGGATATGCTGATATTCATCGGCTTTGACAGTATTTTCTGTCACAAGGAATATTACAAAGCCAACAAAATACTTATCGATCGTATCGCTCAAAATATCAATGCAGACATTCGTCTTTCGAGCGAGCCAACGGGATCTGAATACCCTCTTGACGTGCTTTTCAACGCATGTCTTGTCGGCAAGCGGCTTATATGTAACAAAAAGACCGTTTCCCGTCTTATTCTTGATGCCGTCACAGATCACGGATACGAAATAATCCACGTGCCGCAAGGATATACGAAATGCTCCGTGTGCACGGTGTCAGACAATGCAATAATAACCGCTGACAAGGTGATCTGCAAGGAATGTCGCGCGACAGGCCTTGACGTGCTGCTCGTGCACGAGGGACATATCGCTCTTGACGGAATGAACTACGGATTTATAGGCGGCGCAAGCGGAGCTTGCCCCGACAAAGTATTCTTTTGCGGAAATGTTGATCTGCACCCTGATGCAGACGCTATAAAATCATTCTGCCAAAAGCACAAAAAGCACGCGGTTTCCCTGTCTGACGAGGAGCTATATGACGTGGGAAGTATATTTTTTGTATAGGAGTTTTAATTTACGATGGATAAAAGCTATTGGAATGAAAAATATTGGGTGCGCCATATGCGCGACGACGATCTGAACAACGTTGAAGATAACTGGGTTGAAAAATATTGGGATACTATAAGTCAATATCGCGGAAAACTGCTCGACCTTGGCTGCGGAGTCGGTCAATATTCGGCTTATTTTGCAGACCGTGGTTTTGAGGTCACCTCTGCGGACATATCCGAGCGTGCGCTTGAATATCTCTCGCAGAAATTGCCCTTGACGGATACGGTTAGACTTGACATGACCGAACCACTTCCCTTTGCCGACAAATCATTTGACGTAGTGTTTGCGAATCTTTCAATACACTTTTTCGGCAAAAATGACACCCAAAATCTGATTGCTGAGATACGCAGGATTCTCAAGGACGATGGAATTTTTATCGGCTCGTGCAATTCAAGCAAGGCATATAAATACATTGCCGATAAGTCAACCATCATTGAGGAGAATTTCTATCTTGAAGACGGCGGACGATACGTTCGTCTTTTTGACAAAGCTCAATTTGACAGCTTTTTCAAGGGCTGGACCTGCTCCGTTCTTTGCGAGGTAGAAACCGTAAGATTTAACAAGTCAAAGAATATGTGGGAATTTATATACCAAAAATAAAAATATGAGGGAAAGCCATGGGCTTTCCCTCTTTGCTTTATTAGTAATTTTCAGCGTGGATCTCGAAGTAGCCCTTGGGGTGTGCGCAGGTGGGGCACATTTCAGGAGCTTTCGTTCCAACTATGATATGTCCGCAGTTGCGGCATTCCCATACCTTGACCTCGCTCTTTGCAAACACCTCTGCCATCTCTACGTTGTTGAGAAGCGCGCGGTATCTTTCCTCGTGATGTCTTTCAATAGCTGCTACAAGACGGAATTTGATAGCGAGATCGTGGAAGCCCTCCTCGTCAGCAGTCTTTGCAAAACCGTCGTACATATCAGTCCACTCGTAGTTCTCGCCCTCTGCGGCATGAAGAAGGTTCTCGGCGGTATCGCCGATACCGTTAAGCTCCTTAAACCAGAGCTTTGCATGCTCCTTTTCGTTGTCAGCGGTCTTGAGGAAAAGCGCAGCTATCTGCTCATATCCCTCTTTCTTTGCCTTAGATGCAAAGTATGTATACTTATTTCTTGCCTGAGATTCACCTGCAAAAGCGGCTTCAAGATTCTTCTCTGTTTGGGTTCCTGCGTATTTGTTGCTCATTGTATTTGTCCTCCATAAATCATTCATTAAAGGCAAAATCTGCCCTCTATGGCTATAATATCATATTTTTTTGATCTTGTCCATAGTTTTTTTGCATTTTTATCAATTATTTAACGCCTATATCCAAAAGAATTTGGTTGGTTGTCACATTGCCAAGGTGATATTCAAGCTCATTCATCTCAAATGGCAGATCAGCGGAGTCAGTTAACTTTATAAGCGAATAATTCAGCTTTAATCTTTCCGTCCCGTCGCATACCGACCGTCTTACTGATGTTTTTTCTATTTTATCTGCATTTTCAATAATTTGATCAACAGTGCCATACTCGTTGACAAGCCATGCCGCCGTTTTAGGTCCTATCTTATTTATCCCCTTAATATTGTCAGCACTATCGCCGGTCAGCGATTTGAAGTGCGCGTACATTTCCGTTTCAATACCAAATTTCTCACGAATATACTCCCTATCACACATAACCGTGTTGTCCCCGCGGTATCTCAATACGGATACGTTATCATTGATAAGCTGGAAAAAATCACTGTCAAATGATGATATTACAACTTGATGCTCTGCACCGAATCGCAACGCGTAAGACGCTATTACGTCATCACTCTCACAGCACGTCGTTTCCCAATATTTGATACCAAGATAATCGAGCGCGGCATAAATATCGGGCAGCTGCGAAAACGGCACGTCATTCCAATCCATTTCACTGTAATCGGGGCGATTTGATTTATAATCGGCATCAAGTCCGACTCTTATATTCTCACATTCCCCGTCAAACAAAATGACAACGTGCGTAGGCGACGTCATTCTTATTATTTTCAAAAGCGCCCCGACAAATCCAAGCGTTCCCTGAATTGCCCTTCCCTTTGAATTTATTATTCTTGACGGCATACCGTAAAACATCTGAAAAAGCAGATTGTGTCCGTCAACTATCAATAATTTACTCATAAGCTCACCTCATTTACAAAATAATTGTATCATAACGTTACGCACCTGTCAATATAAAATAAAAGCAGACACTCAACGGAGTGTCGGCTTTTATTTATGACCGCAAATTAGTCGGTAACGTAAGGAAGCAATGCTACCTGACGTGCACGCTTGATAGCGGTGTTAAGCTCACGCTGGTGAACTGCGCATGCGCCGGAAATTCTTCTGGGAAGAATTTTGCCACGCTCGCTGATGAACTTTCTGAGCTTTGCGGAATCCTTATAATCGATATAAGAAACCTTATCTGCGCAGAATATACATACCTTTTTTCTCTTTGCACGCATAGCAGGGCGTGCAGGACGAGTATTCTCTGTCATCTTATGAAATCCTCCAATTAAATTTTGTTGACGTCTTGTCCTTTATCAGAAAGGAAGATCGTCGTCGGTTTTGATCTCCTCAAACTTAGGTGCATTGCCTACAGGTGTGGAGAATGAGGGAGCAGAATTGCCAAATGCATCGGAATCGTCGCCACCAAAAGCGCCGGATTCGGAACGGCTATCAACAAACATAACCTCATCTGCAACGATGTCGGTTCTGTAATGCTTTACATTCTGCTGATCTGTCCAAGTGCTGTTCTGTATAGTACCTACAACACAAATAGAAGAACCTTTTCTGAAATAGCGGGAAACGAACTCAGCGGTCGTTCTCCAAGCTGTTACGTTGAAAAAGTCCGTTTCGGTCTGCTGAGCAGCGCTTTTATTATATCTGCGGTTTACCGCGATGCTGAAAGAAACAACAGCGATGCCACTCTGAGTTGTCTTAAGCTCGGGATCTGCAGTAAGTCTGCCGCCAAGAATGACCTTGTTAAAATTGAAATTAGCCATAATAGTCCTCCTAAATTAAAGATTGGGATTATTCAGCGTCGGGTGTTTCGGTAACTTCTTCGGTAGCTGCTTCAACAACTTCTTCCTTAACAGTTGCAACGGGCTCGAAATCGAGCTTAACTGTCATGGAACGCATGATAGACTCGTCAATATTGAAAAGACGGTCAAGCTCTGCGAGGAAAGAAGGAGCGGACTTGTGCGTTACAACGGTGTAGTAACCCTCGGGCATATCATTGATGGGATATGCAAGACGGCGCTTGCCCCACTGATTCACCTCGATAATTTCTCCGTTGGAAGCGATCAAACCCGTGAATTTTTCTACCGTTGCTTTGGTAGCCTCCTCACCGTTAGATACATCGGTGATGAACAGAGTTTCATAAGAATTGATTACGTTTTCCATTTTTATACCTCCCTATGGACTTTATATCGACCGCAATAAGAGTTTTTGCGGTAGAGAGCCGACCTTTAGCATCAAAAGGCCGTACCATCGTAAGATTATATCATAAAATATACAATTTGTCAACAGTTTTAGCATATTTTTTTACATATTTTAATTTTATGTCCAATGTTGTAAAAAATGGCTTTTTTATTGACAATATTGGCAACATGTGGTACAATTATTGCATACTGAACGTATAAATATGATAATCTTATTTTGAATGGAGGTCATATTATGACAAAAATCACCAGATTGTTAGCGTTGCTTCTTACGCTTGTGATGCTTTTCTGCTCGTGTGACATTGGTTTTAATAGTTCTGTCACAGAAGAAACTGCTATTTCTGCAACCGAAAGCAACACCGAATCCGAGCTTGAAACCACGGAATCCGAATCTGAATCTGAATCCGCATCGGAATCCGAGAGTGAGACTGAAACAACCACCGGCTCAACCGAACCGATAATTGACTCGCTTACCCAAAAGCGTCTTGAGTACTCTATTTTGAAGAGTGACATACTTCAAAAGTACTCCCTCACTCAAGAAGATATTGATAACGCAAAGCAAATCCTTAACGATTGCATCGACGCCGCTATGGCAAGCGACAAGGAAAAGATAGATGAGCTTTCCGACAAATTTGACGAGGCATATTATCATATCTCAACTCAATCCACCATCGCAACCATAATATATTACTGCGATACGTCCGACGATGACGCATCCGCGCAATACGACTTTGCTCACGATGCATATACCGATCTGTACGACGTATATATCGAGGCAATGCGCAAAATGTATAAGGAATCTCCTATCGCGGACTACATATTTGAGGACTGGTCGCAAGAGGATATAGACTACCTGTTGGCTTATTCGGATGAGGAATCTGCTCTCCGTGATGCAAACAATGATATAGTCATACAGTACAATGATCTGCCTCAAAGCGCATTTAAGGACCAAACTGCACTTCTCTACGCTCAGCTTGTAGCTAACAACGACAAGATCGCAGAGCTTAACGGCTACGACAGCTACTATGACTATGCTGCCAAAAACGTTTACGGACGTGACTACACCGCAGAGGATCTCGATGCCTTCCATGAGCTTGTTGCGCAAAAGATAGCTCTCAGAATTAACGGATTCTATAACAAATGGTACGTTAAATATTCGAAATTCAACCGCACACAGCAAAGAAATCTTATCAATTTCCTCTATGAGGGCTTCGATACGCTTGATAAGAATTACGTATTTGATTATATCGCATCCTGTGACGATACCATGGGTGAGGGACTTAACCACGCATTTGCAAACAAAAATATTATCTTTGCAAACTCTAAAAACTCACATCAATCGGCATTCCAGGTATATCTCGAAGAACCGGAGCATCCCTTCTGCCTGTTTGGAAGTGACGGTCAAAGCTCTATGACGGTGGTTCACGAGCTTGGTCACTATTATTCCTCTCTGCACAATCCCGACATCGGCAGCTACGATATAGCAGAAACACAGTCACAGGCGAATGAATATCTTCTTCTTCAATACATATCCGACAAGATGGATAAGGATATATATTCGGTAGTGCTTGATTATTCAATATATAACGGTCTTGTCACCGTTATGATCGCCACCATAATTGATGAATTCGAGCAAGAGGTTTACGCGCTGGAAAGCGTTGAGGGATATACCTCCGCAGACTTTGACGCAATCATGGATAAGGTATGCGAAAAGTATGGCGGTATTGATTTCATAAATCAAAACGTAACAAATATGTACGACTACTGGCGTTACGTTGTTATTGAGTCCCCCGTCTATTACATCAGCTACGCGACCAGCCAGATGGCAGCACTCAACATATATGCAATTGCTAAAAATGACTATGAGGGCGCAAGAGCCATTTACCGCGAAATAGTTGAGGTTGAGGAAGCTGAGATGGAAGAGGATTTCATAGAAATGCTTAACCGTGTAGGTCTTTCCAATCCCTTTGAAGCAGAGGGCTTTAACGCAATTATTCTTGGAGCTACCGGAAAATAACCACTAATAAAAAAGCGAAACGGCTCGCCGTTTCGCTTTTTCTTTATATAAAGCTGGATATAAATATTTCAATTCCGATGGCTATCAGTATCACACCACCGAGTATGCCTGCCTTGCCCGCAAGCTTCGTTCCCGTCTTTTTTCCGAGAAACACACCGCAAAGACAGATCATAAAAGTTACAAGTGCGATCACTATTGCTGCTATTATAGCTCCGAAAAGGTCGTACTTTACAAAATTCAATCCCGCGGAAAGAGCATCTATGGAGGTTGCAATTCCTTGCACCAGCAGCGCTCCTACCGTCAAAGACGTGCAGCCGCAAACACAGCCGCAGTCCCTATTTTTTATTCCCTCGTAAAGCATCTTACCGCCGATAAATCCGAGCAATCCGAGAGCTATCCAAGGGATAAATATCTGTAAAGCATCAAAATATGATAATACGGTTTTGATAAGCACCCAGCCGATAAACGGCATAAGTGCCTGAAAGAATGCAAATACACCCGCAATACCGCACATTTTGCGCATTCTCATGCACGGCTCGTTAAGACCGTTGGCAAGCGACACGGAAAACGCGTCTATGGCAAGTGCCACGCCGAGAAGTATGTTCTCGGTAAAAAATATAAAATCAAACATTTTTCATTTCCTTTGTATTTCTTTACAACATGGGGTATTATATCATACATTTTGACAAATGTCAACATTTTTTGCAAAACGCATTTTAACCCTATTGACTTGACCTTTTTTATATGGTACAATAAATCATATAAATATTTTGTCAAACCGTGTAAAAGGAGATAAAAGATATGACGGATTTTTCAGTTGAAATACTCAAATATCCCACGGAGGAGGACTGGATGCTGTGCAAGCTCTGCACGCTGAATACGGTCGGAAAGACCAGCACAAAGCTCCCCACGGCAGAGTGGCGTCATAAGCTGCTCCTTTCCGAGCACAGTCCGATAAGAACGCTAAATTTCTGCATCAAAATGACACTTCCCTATTACGTTTCGGTGCATTTCTGCCGTCACTTTATAGGCGTTACGCACTTTGTGCAGAGCCAGAGAAATGACCGTCAGGAAAACTACGACCGAACCAAAGCGCCGCAGGATTCACCCGTGTCGCACATGATGTATATAAACGCGCAGGAGCTTATGTTTATGGCTCGCCGTCGCCTTTGTATGCAGGCAGACCCTGCTACACGCGCGGTAATGAACGAGATAAAGCGTCAGGTAGAGGAGAAATGCCCCGAGTTCGTCGGCACGCTTGAACCCATGTGCTCCTACCGCGGCGGTAGATGCACCGAGTTCACATGCTGCGGACTAAATAAAAAATATATACCCGAAAATAAAGACTAATCACATAAAACTCACAGGCGAGCCGTTGGCTCGCCTGTGTTATTTTTGATTATATTAACAGCATCCTGTCATTATTTCGATTATCTTTTTATCGGTTTCCTTCATTCCGTCGTGACCGAGCATCGAGATATTGCGTATGGTATTCTCTACTCCCTTACTTACAAGTCCCTCGCCGCCAAAGAACTGACATCCCTCGCAATACATTTCATAGCCCATGATTCCCGCGTCAACCGCCATCGCGATCTTCGCCGCGCAAGACGCCTTTGCTCCGTCACATATAATTCCGCTCGACATTGCAAGCGCGTTGACTATGGTATGATTTACGACCTTTAATTCACGCGTCATAAGATAAGCTATTCCCGCGCCCGCTCCTGCACCCGCGCTTACCGCGCCGCAATATGCTGAGAGTCGCCCTATGCCGCTTTTAAGATGCAGTGTTACGAGATTGGACAGCACGAGAGCACGATAAAGCTCTTCCTCGCTCTTTTTGTAATGCTCCGCGTAGGTTATAACGGGCAAGCTTGTCGTCATTCCCTGATTTCCGCTTCCCGAGCAGATCACTACGGGCATATCACAGCCGCTCATTCTCGCATCCGAGCCCGCCGCAGCCGCCGCACACGCGCGCGTTCTGACTTCACTATTGCGCTTCATCAGCACCTGACCTATTCTTGCGCCGTAATTACCCATCAAGCCCTCGCTCGATATTGCCTTATTATACTCGATCTGGCGCGATATAACGCTTTTCACGTCTGCAATATCAACCGACTCCGCAAAGTCGAAAATATCGCAAATTTTAAGCATTCCCGCATTGTTTTCATGCTCTAATTTAACCCTTTGACTGCTAACGTACGTGCATTTTCCATTTTGAATGATCTCGACAACGTTAGTGTGCTCGTCCTCAATATGAACCGTGACAAAATCGTCGCCATCACTCACTGTTATCTCAAGATCAAGTATATGCTCGCTTTCAAGGGGCAAAACGCTTATATCAAGCTCTGTCATTTTATCCTTGAGCGATTTTTCCTGCTCTTTGGTGACCTTGGATATTACCTCAAGCTCCCCGTCCGCATCGCCGAAGAAAATTCCAACGGCGGCAGCCGCCTCAAGTCCTCTCATACCGTCGGTATGGGGTACAATGACGCTTTTGACGTTCTTTATTATGTTGCCGCTTGCCTTGATAACGACTTTGGTGGGGATTTTTCCAAGCACGTCACGCGCCCTTGCCGCGCAGTATGCAACCGCGATCGGCTCGGTGCAGCCCATAGCCACAACTAGCTCTTTTTTCAGTATTTCAACGTAACATCTATACGTCTGACAATTCTTTTCCATTATTTTTCCCTTTTGTCGAATTTTGCTCGTATAGATATATTATACTAAAAATCCGCATTAGTGTCAATAGCAAAAGCGAGGTCAAAATGACCTCGCTTTTGTGTTTTTTAATTACTTTATCGCTGTTTTTTCTTTCTGAATGACGTCGTGAGCACCGCCCTCAACGATACTCGTTGCGGACACAAGCGTCAGTGTTGCCTTTTGTTGCAATTCGGGAATTGTGAGCGCACCGCAATTACACATAGTCGATTTCACCTTTGCAAGCGACATAGCCACGTTGTCTTTGAGCGTTCCCGCGTAAGGAACGTAGGAATCAACACCCTCCTCAAAGGAAAGCTTTTTATCGCCGCCAAGGTCGTATCTCTGCCAGTTTCTTGCTCTCGCAGAGCCCTCGCCCCAATATTCCTTATAGTAAGTTCCGCCTATGCTGACCTTATTCGAGGGGCTCTCGTCAAATCTTGCGAAATATCTGCCGAGCATTACGAAATCTGCGCCCATTGCAAGTGCAAGAGTTATGTGGTGATCATAAACGATACCGCCGTCCGAGCATACGGGAATATACACGCCTGTTTCTTCAAAATATTCGTCACGCGCGCGGCATACGTCGATAAGTGCGGTTGCCTGACCGCGACCGATACCCTTGGTTTCACGAGTTATACATATCGATCCGCCGCCGATACCGACCTTGATAAAGTCCGCACCGCAATCTGCCAAAAATCTGAAGCCATCAGCATCAACCACGTTTCCGGCGCCAACCTTAACGCTATCTCCGTATTTCTCACGTATCCACGCGATAGTTCTCTGCTGCCACTCCGAAAATCCCTCGGAGGAATCTATACAAAGCACGTCTGCGCCCGCCTCGATCAGCGCAGGAACTCTCTCTGCGTAGTCGCGCGTATTTATACCTGCTCCGACAACGTATCTCTTTGATGCATCAAGAATTTCGTTTGGGTTCTCCTTGTGCGATGTGTAGTCCTTGCGGAAAACGAAATACTGGAGCTTCTGCTCGTCATTTATGATAGGGAGAGAATTGAGCTTATGATCCCATATAATATCGTTAGCTTCCTTAAGAGTAGTTCCCTCTTTTGCGCACACGAGCTTATCAAAGGGAGTCATAAAGCTTGAAACGGGCGTATCTTTAGACATGCGGCTGACACGGTAATCTCTGCCTGTAACTATTCCAAGCAGCTTACCCTCACTTGTGCCGTCTTCTGTGACAGCAACAGTCGAATGTCCCGTTTTCTCCTTAAGTTCGATTATATCTGCCAAGGTTGCGTCGGGGCGTACGTTTGAGTCACTGGGCACAAATCCTGCCTTGTGATTCTTGGCACGTCTTACCATATTTGCCTCGTCCTCAACGGTCTGTGAGCCGTATATAAACGAAACTCCACCCTCCTTGGCAAGTGCTACTGCAAGTCGGTCACCCGACACAGACTGCATTATAGCCGACACCATAGGAATGTTCATCATTATAGCGGGCTTCTCGCCCTTTTTATACTTAACGAGCGGTGTTTTCAAGCTTACGTTCGCAGGGACACACTCACTTGAGGAATATCCGGGAATAAGAAGATATTCATTAAAGGTATGCGAGGGCTCATTGATAAACTTTGCCATTTTATTTCTCTCTTTCTTTGAATTTGTCTTTATCAGTTGTAAATGGGATATTTGTCACAAAGTGCTATAACCTCTTTGGTTATCTGCTCCTTATTCGCCTCAAAATCAGTGGCGACAAGCTTCATCCATTTAGCGATCTGCTTCATCTCGCTCTCGCCGAATCCACGAGTCGTAACAGCAGGTGTGCCCACTCTGATACCGCTTGTAACAAAGGGCTTTTCGGGGTCGTTGGGGATAGCGTTCTTGTTTGCGGTGATGTGTACCTCGTCAAGACGGTGCTCCATATCCTTACCTGTAACGCCAAAGGGACGAAGGTCTATAAGCATAAGGTGGTTATCGGTATCTCCCGAAACTATGCTGAAGCCCTCCTCTTTGAGTGCTTCACAAAGCACCTTTGCATTTTTGATGATATTCTTCTGATACTCCTTAAACTCGTCCGTCATCGCCTCACCAAGTGCAACTGCCTTTGCGGCGATTATGTGCATAAGAGGTCCGCCCTGTGTACCGGGGAAAACCGCCTTATCTATCTTTGCTGCAAGCTCGCCGCGGCAGAGTATCATTCCTCCGCGAGGACCGCGCAGAGTTTTATGCGTAGTTGTAGTAACAACGTCGGCATACGGAACGGGGCTTGGATGAAGTCCTGCTGCAACAAGACCTGCAATATGAGCCATATCGACCATATAATAAGCTCCGACCTCATCACATATTTCACGGATCTTTGCAAAATCTATTGTTCTCGAATACGCGCTTGCACCCGCAATTATCATTTTAGGTTTACATTCAAGCGCGATACGTCTTATCTCGTCATAGTCGAGCATTTCCGTTTCATCGGACACGCTGTACGGAACGATATTAAAATATTTACCCGAAATGTTTACGGGAGAACCGTGCGACAGATGTCCTCCGTGCGCAAGATTGAGTCCCATAACGGTGTCGCCATGCTCCAAAAGTGCAAAAAATACCGCGAGATTCGCAGACGCGCCACTGTGCGGCTGGACGTTCGCATGCTCTGCTCCAAAGAGCTTCTTTGCACGGTCGCGCGCGATGTTCTCTACAACGTCAACGCACTGGCATCCACCGTAGTAACGCTTTCCGGGAAATCCCTCGGCATACTTATTAGTCAAAACCGTTCCTGCTGCCAACAAAGTTGCGCGCGAAACAATGTTTTCCGACGCGATAAGCTCAATGTTGTGCTGCTGGCGCTCCAACTCCAGCGTACAGGCGTCAGATACCTCTTTGTCATATTTGACAAGCTCATCAAAAAAGTTCATTTTGTCTTCCTCCTTTTTTACGGAATGCGACACGTATTCGGGTCTTTGTCCTAAAAAATATTATTAAAATTTATTATACTATATTCCATTCTCATTGTCAAGCGATTATCTGCATTTTTGAGATTTTTGTTACAATGTGACGAAAGAAAAAATCCACATTTATCTCAATGTTGTCAATGAGCATAAAACTCTGATTTTTTCGTCATAAACAAAGACCTCTCCAAATAAAAATATAACATATTTTATTACTTGGGAGCGCTTGATGAAATCGGGATTTATTTTCAAATTTATAATGTTCTTTTTGATATCTACCGTATGTATGGCGGCTATATACGTAATATTCAACGGATTTGACGTTTTTGACACTCCCCTTGAATCGCCGTCATCTGCCGCATCTTTGTCATATACGACTGTCATAATCGACGCAGGACACGGTGGCGAGGATGGCGGAACGTCATCAGCATCGGGGCTTGTGGAAAAGGATCTCAATCTGGAGATCTCATTTATGCTACGCGATATGCTTGAAGCAAACGGAATAAGCGTGATTATGACACGCGAGGACGATCGCCTTTTATATGACAGGAACGTTAACTTTCACGGCAAGAAGAAGGTTCTTGACCTTGCCGCACGGCTGGGGGTCGCGCAATCCACCGCCGATGCCATTTTCGTAAGCATACACATGAATGCCTTCCCCGATCCCAAATATTCAGGGCTTCAGGTGTGGTTTTCTCCCAACGGTGACGAAGCATACGAGCTTGCAAATAAAATACAGACCAATACCCACAATATGCTCCAGCCCCAAAACGACCGTAAGGTAAAGCAAGCAACAAGCAAAATATTTTTGTTGAATAATGCGGTCTGCCCTGCGGTGCTTGTGGAATGCGGATTTTTGTCAAACCCACAGGAAGCGGAGCTGCTTGCCTCAAAGGAATACAAGCAAAAGCTATGCTTTATACTTTTTTCGTCTATAAATGAATTCCTGATTGAGCAAAGCGATAAATCGCCTTAAAAAAGTGTCCACGGATATATGTCGGGCGGACAGCTCTCAACGGATATTTTCTTATTGGTAACAGGGTGTACTATCTCAAGCTTACTTGCCCAAAGTGCAAGCGTTGCCGAATTATCGCGACTACCGTATTTACCGTCGCCCAAGAGCGACATTCCTCTTGAAGCAAACTGAACACGTATTTGGTGCGTTCTTCCCGTTATAAGCTGTACTGATACCAAGGATACTGTTCTATCTCCGTCAAGCCCCACCGTTTTTACAAGTCTATAATTAGCAATTGCTTCCTTTACGCCGTTTCTCGACTTTTTAACAACATACGACTTGTTTTTTTGTTTGTCGTGATACAAAAGGTCACGCAGCTCGCCCGCATCGTTATCGGGCTTGCCCTCTACAACCGCCAAATACTCTTTTTTATACGTGTCCCCTTGAATCAGCTGACTTAATTTGCCGGCCGTGCTCTTGTCTTTGGCATATATCATGGCTCCACCTGTCGCGGTATCAAGTCGGTGAACAACTCCTACGTATCCGTCCTCGCCCTTATCGCGTCTGTGTTTTTCAAGCATCGAGGGCATATCCTTTCCGTCAGAGCTGATTTGCGACTGAATGCCGATCGGCTTTTCACAGATAATAATGTATTTATCTTCATAAAGTATCTTCATAAATCTCAAAACCGTTACAATAAAATATAGAAAAATGGGGTTTCGCGTAAGCGATACCCCATTTATGCTTGACAAAATCAGTCAGCGTATACGCTAACCTGCTTTTTGCCGCCTGCCTTGTGCTCAAATTTTACCTTTCCGTCGATAAGAGCAAAAAGTGTATCATCCTTGCCAATTCCAACATTGTTGCCGGGATGGATAGCTGTTCCTCTCTGTCTTACCAGGATGTTGCCGGCAAGAACTGCCTGACCGTCAGCTCTCTTAACGCCAAGACGCTTCGATTCGCTATCACGGCCGTTCTTCGTAGAACCGACACCTTTCTTATGAGCAAAGAACTGTAAACTAAGCTTTACCATTATCTTTACCTCCTGATAATTAATCTGTTGTTGCACCGTAGTGCTCTTTTTGTACGCCATCAAAGGTCGTACGGTCTGTCTTGTACAGACACATCCAAATAGTCGTAGTACTCCTCTACCAGATCCTCGATCTGCTTATAGTATGCAAGGAATATTCCCGATACCGCATATCTTTTAAGCTCGTCCTCCTCAAATTCGGGAAGCGCGGCTCTTGATCTGACTCGGATATTTGTAGTTTTTTCGTCAATTTCATAATCAACGGAGGAAGCGTAAGCCGCCTCTACGGTATTGATAACGAGCATTGTCATTGCCGAAAGCGCCGCGCAAAGCACGTCATCGCCTTCCTCGCCGAATCCGGTATGTCCCTGCTCTTCAAAGCCGTAAAAAATTCCGTCACTTCGAAAAAATACTATTTTCGTCATAACGATCAGCCAACGATAGATGTGATCTGAACCTTGGTGTAGGGCTGTCTGTGACCGATCTTCTTCTTCGAGTCTTTCTTAGACTTGTACTTGAGAACATAGATCTTCTTTCCCTTGCCGTTCTTTACTACAGTACCCTTAACAACAGCACCCTCAACTGTGGGAGCGCCTGCCTTAAAGCCTGCCTCGGTTGACAAAGCGACAACCTTGTCAAACGTGATTTCATCGCCTTCTGCGCAGTCAAGCTTCTCAACAAAGATAATATCCTGCTCTGTTACCTTATACTGCTTTCCGCCGGTTTCGATTATTGCAAACACGAAAAGCACCTCTCTTTCATTAAGTCTCGCTATGATGGCGGCGTTTTTAGACGCACTTAAAAAAGCCATTTTTATGCGGCATACTATTATAACATTAAGAAAAGCATTTGTCAATAGATTTTACAAATATTTTTTCCTTTTTCGAATATTATTTTTCTTTTATTAAGCAAAGGCCTATTTATGTATCTTTCAACTTGACACAGCACTGTTATTTGATTATAATTTAATAAAGAACATTTTGGAGAAATATATGAAACGACCGCTATTTGTAAAAATCAAAACAGATATAAAACGTCCTTTACTTGACATTATCGTAAGCTCGTTCCTTACTGCGCACATAGATACGCGCGACAAGGCGCGCAAGATGAGCGGTGCCAGCTTATCAAGTGTCGGAAAGGTCGCGTCTGCGCTTGTTGACAGCGGATTTATGAATGAACGGCTTTATTCCGTAAAAAGCGGCTGCCGTCCTCAAAATCATCTTACGCTCAACGATGATTGCAAAATTATGGTGCTGGATATCTCCAAAGCATCATTCACTATCCATATAATATCAGGCGAATCCAAATGCATATTTTCCGACAGATATTCATGCGATCACAACACTTTATTTGAAGATAATTTGCACGTCTTTCTCTCTCGCAGCGGACTTAAAATAAAGCAGCGCGGAATTACAGTGAATGCCGTATGCATAATTTATGCGGATAATGACTCATCGTATTTATCCGGCTCATATTCCGAATCACTGCGCTTACCGACAGTGAATGAAAGCTTCAGGACAGATCAGGTTATATCATCGATATTCAAATCCCATGCTCTTATGCATATAAGTGTATCAGATTCAGTTGCCGCGGCGATAAAATTCGGACTTATAGACAATGCAGACTCTGTTTACGGAGTATCGTATATATTTGCAGGCAATCACATATCCGCATTCCACATCAACGGCGATGGACATGTTACAACCGTTAAAGCATCGGAGCTTTTGCTGAATGATACCGATACCGCGTCAGCCGTTTTGTCCGGCGCTTCCAATTTGAAAATGTTTTGCGACACATCATTCAGACTTGCAAACATTATGTGCTGTGTTTTTAGCTCCCAAACTGTTATAATAGAATCCGACAAGTTTAAATGTGATGCCTCCACCATGCACGGCATATCCAAGCGATTTGCTATGTGCGGTATCATGCCGCCAAGAATAATTAATGTATCAAACGATGTTCCGATACGCACTCTTGGCGCGGCCCGTGCCACACTTCTGGCCATCATCAAACGGTATATCAAGGCAAGTGATGAATGAATTTCGCAAATATAAATAAAAATATAGGAGAGCAACGCATCGGCGCTGCTCTCCTATATTTTCAGACAAAGAATTAAGCTCTTGTGATATCCTCTTTAACCTTGGATGCCTTACCAACTCTGCCACGCAGGTAGTACAGCTTAGCACGTCTTACCTTACCCTTACGGATAACGTCAACTGCTACTACGTTGGGGGAGTGGAGCGGGAAGGTCTTCTCTACGCCGCAGCCGTAAGCAATTCTTCTTACGGTGAAAGTGGAAGAAATGCCACCCTCATGCTTTGCGATAACAGTACCCTCGTACATCTGAATTCTTTCTCTCGTACCCTCTACTATCTTGTTGTGTACACGAACGGTGTCACCGATCTTGAACTGGGGTACCTCTGTTTTGAGTTGCTCGTTTGTAAAAGCCTTAATAAGATCCATAAAGCCCTCCTTAAAATCCGGATGTTCATGCGAGCATTGCAGCGGACCACCCTTAAAATTATCGCGTTTCACACGCGGAGATAATTATACCATATTTATCTCATTTTTGCAATAGAAAAGCACAAAAAAGTATGAATTTTTTGTAAATTATTCAACTTGCGCGTTTTTTCTGTTTTTCAAGGATCTCAACACGTCAAAGCAACCCTTGACTATATCCTTTCCGTTTACAATAATACTTATAAGCAGTATTGCACACGATATAGCTATGCCAACAGATGTATTTCCCCAAATTGACATTATCACGGCAATAGCGCTTATCAGTACCGTATTTATTACAAGCTTTAAGGGATACATTCTGAACGGAATAAAGCGTTGCATTGTAAGTGCGCGGATAACGAACACTGCAAAATAGCTTATATAGGTAGCAATAGAAGCTCCCATTGCTCCCCACATAGGTATCATAATAATATTCAGCGTAATGTTGACCGCCGCGCCTATCAGCGCAGTCCAGAAGGACATTCCCGTCTTCTTAACGGTAAAATATGCGCTGCCGAGGAAGGTATCGAGCGCTGTGAACACAGTTGCCGCAGAAAGTATCGGGATATATATCCAAGCCGCAAAATAGCTCTCGGCAAACAGTATTTTGGCAAATATCTGTGCGCCGACCGCAAGTATCGCTCCGCCCGCAAACATAACTGCAATATAGTATTTGAATACCTCGGAATAAAATTTAGCGCACTTTTCCCTGTCGTCCGATTCAGCGACCGCGGAGAGCTTCCATGCGTCGTTGAATATAACCACTACGTAGGTCAGAAGCGTTGGTATCTTATACGCCGCGGCATACAGTCCATTCATCTCATCAGAGCAGAGATATGCGACCATATATCTGTCCGACACACCCGTTATCCACCAAAACACCGTAGACGGAATGAGTGGCAAGCAGAATTTGAGCAGCTCCTTCATTATTCCGCCGTTTATCTTCTTTATTTTGAATGCCCTATAAAGCTTGGCAACAAAGAAAAGAAACAGCGCAGAGATAAGATCGGCAAGCACGATAGAAAGCACGTATCCGTATATTCCCATATCAAATCCCACAAGGAAAATGATATTGAGCACCACCGTGAGCATCGTATTGAGCACACCCTGACCAGCAAAAAGCTTGGTTCTGCCTATTGCACAGACGTACTGCGAGCAAACTGAATGGATATTCGACGCGATCACGTAAGCTATGATAAGCCATATATAATCGCTGAAATAATCAAAAAGATTTAACAGCGGTGACAGAGCGAGAAATCCCGCGCTACCCATCAGCATAAGAAATACGCCATTTGTAAAGAATGACTCTTTATCCGAATTCTTCGCCGCCGCGCTTCTGAATATTCCCTCGCTGACTCCAAGACACGCTATCGGTATAAGCAAATTACACAGATTGGTGATAAGGTCCGAGGTGCTGTATTCCGCGCTTGAAAGATAGGACGTATAGAAAGGAAGCATAAGAATAACGATAAGCTTGGAAACAAACTTACCCACGGTAAATATCAATGTATTTGATATTAGCTTCTTATGCTGCTTCTGCATTTCTATTCTCCTCTAAAAAAATTGTATCAAACGGGGCTTTTGCATTTGCTAAAACCCCGTTTTGCTTTTAGTTGTCACAGTTTTCCCAGTTGTGATAAACCTCAAGGACGTCATCGTCCTCCTCAAGCTTTTCGATGAGCAGTGACATAAACTTTATGTCATCCTCACTGTCAAGCGTAACGCTCGTGGTAGGAACCTTGGTCTTCTCTGCAGATTCCATAGTGTATCCCGCCTCCTTAAGCGTATCTGCAATAGCATAAACGTCATCGGGATCGGTATATATCTCAAATACTCCGTCCTCGCCCGAAAAATCCTCTGCTCCTGCCTCAAGCGCGGTTTCCATGAGCTTGTCCTCGTCGATCTCGCCGTCCTCGTCCATAATAACGATCACGCCCTTATCCTCAAACATAAAGCTTACACAGCCCGTCTGTCCCATATTTCCGTGATACTTGGAAAAATACGAACGCACGTTACCTGCGGTTCTGTTTCTGTTGTCGGTTGCCGCTTCAACGATAACTGCGATTCCCGCGGGACCGTATCCCTCGTAAACGACCTCCTCATAGGATTCACCCGTACCGCCGAGTGCCTTCTTTATCGTTCTCTCGATATTATCGTTGGGAACGTTATTTGCCTTTGCCTTCTGTATAAGGTCACGAAGCTTGGAGTTAGATGTGGGATCTCCGCCGCCTTCCTTTACTGCAACGGTTATCTCCTTACCTATTCTTGTGAATACCTTTGCGCGTGCGGCGTCGGTCTTTTCCTTCTTGTGCTTGATATTAGCCCATTTGCTATGTCCTGACATACCTTTATATTCCTTTCAATTATTAACACAAAATTTTTCTTATATGCGCTCCGTCTTTTTAAGACATATAAGCGAGAATGCGCTTCCAAGCACGTACTTAGTTGCCTCGGTCAGTCTTATTCTCGTGCTTCTGACCTTTTCATCAGTCGCGCTGACTATCTGACATTCATGATAGAACTTATTGAACGCAACTGCAAGATCCAGTATAAATCTCGTAATGACAGACGGCTCGTAATCGCGTATAGCCGTGAGTACCTTTTCCTCGTACTGCGCCATAACCTTAAGAAGATTGGCTTCCTCTGCACAGCTTATAACGATCTCGTCAGAGAGTGCTATATCCTTTGCCTTTTCAAGTATGGAGCAAGAACGCGCGTAGGTGTACTGAACGTACGGTCCTGTATTGCCGTCGAAGCTGAGCGCTTCCTCGAGATTGAAGTTTATGTCCTTTATTCTGTTGTTGGTGAGGTAATAGAATACTACCGCGCCGACGCCGACCGCCTCAGCTATATCCTCGCGTCCGCGAAGCTCGGGGTTCTTCTCCTCCATAATTCCCATAACCTTCTCGATCGCCTGCGCAAACAAGTCCTTGAGAAGCACCACGTTACCCGTTCTCGTAGCCAGCTTTGCGCCACCGAGCGATACAGTTCCGTAGGGTACGTGAACAAGTCCCTCGTACCAATCGTATCCCATCAGCTCTACTACCTTGAACCACTGCTTGAAGTGGAGTATCTGCTGTGTACTTGTAACGTATATACACTTATCGAAATTATAATGCTCTTTTCTGTAAACAGCCGCCGCAATATCACGCGTGGGATAAAGCGTAGAGCCGTCACGCTTCAAGATAAGGCAAGGAGGCATACCGTATTCCTCGAGATCGACTATTGATGCGCCGTCGTCTATTTTCATAAGTCCGCTCTGGCGCAGCTTTTCGACCTGCGCAGGCATTTTATCGGTATAGAAGCTCTCGCCCTTGTAGCTGTCGAACTCGATGCCAAGCTGCTTGTACGTCTTCTGATATTCCTCAAGACTTATCTCGACAAACCATTTCCAAAGAGCAATATTCTCCTCGTCGCCGATTTCCATCTTGTGAAATTCCTCTCTTGCCTGATCGGCAAGATCGTTACGGGGAGCAATTCCCTTTTCCTCGTCGCCCTTTATCTCGTTATTGATTCTTACGTAAAGCTCAACCAGACGGTCTATGCCGCCCTCCTCGATCTGCTTCTTGTCGCCCCACAGGCGATATGCCACGATAAGCTTACCGAACTGTGTTCCCCAGTCGCCGAGGTAGTTGATGCCTACGCACTTATATCCTGCAAACTCGTGCAGCTTTTTGAGCGCGTGACCGATAACTGTGGTTCCGAGATGTCCTATGTGGAACGGCTTTGCCACGTTAGGTGATGAATAGTCAAGAACGACTGTTTTTCCCTTTCCTATCTCGGGCGCGCCGTAATTTTCTTTTTTATCGAGTATTTCGGCAAGCACGTTTTTGCCAAGATATTCGTTGGATACTCTTATATTGAGGTATCCGTTTACCGCCTCTGCGCTCTCGATCTCCTCGCCTGCAAGTCCCTCTGCGATAGTTGCGGCTATCTGCACGGGAGAACGGCGGAGTGTTTTAGAGAGCTTAAAGCAAGGGAATGCGAGGTCGCCCATATTGACATCGGGCGGATACTCCAGCATTTGAGATATTTCCTCCGCGGTCATTGCCGCGTCGGGATTTATGCTTAATACTCCGTTAAGTATTTTTTGTGCAATAGATAATTTGATCTTCAGCATTTATAAGACCTATACCTTTCTTAATATGTCCTGTATATTTTATAATTCTAAAAAGTCGCAACGAATATTATATCACAACCAAATAAAACTTTCAATAGTATTTTCCATTAAAAAGTTAAAAATATCACCTTTCGGCAAGCATATCTCGCGCCGCCTGTCTTTGGGCGTCCGTAATATTGATTCCGCCGAGTATTCTCGCCGCTTCCTCGACTCTTTGCTCGTCATTAAGCACTCTTATACTTGTATGCGCTCTGCCGTCTATTTCCTCTTTGGAGATGAGATAGTGATTATCGGCAAGCGTTGCTATCTGTGCCGAGTGAGTTACGCAGATAACTTGATTTTGCTTGGCTATTGCGTGAAGCTTTACTCCTATTTTTCGCGACGTTTTTCCCGAAATTCCCGTGTCTATCTCATCATATACCGAGCAGGAAACACCGTCCTTTTCATTGAGTATGCTCTTTATGGCAAGCATTATTCTCGCCATCTCGCCGCCCGATGCTATATCACCAATAGGCATCATTGGCTCTCCCGGATTGGTTGCCGCCAAAAATTCTATTATATCGCCACCCGTAGAGGTGAATGCTTGCGCATCGGATACCCTGATTTCAAATTTGACCTTAGGCATATCGAGGTACGACAGCACATCCATAATTTTTTCCGATGCCGACGCCGCGGCTGTTTTTCTTGCCTTAGTGAGAGCTTGTGACGCCGTTTGCGCGCGCTTCTTAAGCTCCTCTATGCGCAAGGTGCATTCCTGTGCACGCTCGTCCGACAGCACTATATCATCAAGCTCACGCGCGGCATTATCCCTGAACGCTAAAATTGAATCAATATCACGTCCGTATCTCTTTTTGAGTGAAGCAATTGCTTCAAGACGGGTTTCTATCTTGTCAAGACGCGCCTCAGGATCATCACATTCCGAGCTTGCAAGCTCTTTTACCTGCTCCGATATATCCGAAACCTCGTAGCTCATCTCCGTAAGCTTTTCGGCTATTGCTGCGGAATTGGGAACTATATCCGATATTTTTGCAAGCGCATCGGAGGCGCGGGAAAGCATATATGCAACGTCATTTCCCTTTTCGCCGCCGCTTAATACTCTGTGCGCAAAATTCAAGTGCTTATTTATCTTTTCGAGATTGGAAAGCTTAATTCTTTCCTCCTCCAGCGCTTCTTCCTCACCCACACGCAATTTCTTGGAGTCGATATCCTTGATCTGATACTCAAGCATATCCCGTCTTCTCGCCTTTTCTTCTTCATTTTGCGTAAGCTCGCAAAGACGCTTGCGATTGATCTCAAGATCGGTATATATAGCTGAATATGCATCAAAAAGCGGGGTGCAATCGCCGTATGAGTCGATCATCGCAACGTATGCATTTTTGGAAAACAAAAGCTGTCCGTCATTCTGACCGTGTATTGAGATAAGCATTTTAGCTATCTCACGCAAAGCTGATTTGGTAAGTGCTCTGCCGTTTATTCTCACGTTTGATTTGCCGTCCGACGTTATTTTGCCCGAAAGCACTATCTCTCCGTCCTCGCAGTCGATGCCAAGCTCCGAAAGCTTACGGCAAACCGCCTCCGTCGGATCATCAAATACTGCCTCCGCCAAGGCATAATCCTCTCCTGCGCGTATTATATCCTTGGACACGCGCGATCCCGTAAGCATATTTATACTGTCTATTATCACTGATTTTCCTGCGCCGGTTTCGCCGGTAAGAACGGAAAAGCCGTTCCCAAAGCTTATATCTGCTCGTTTGACGACTGCAATGTTTTCTATATGTAGATATTTCAGCATAAATATACTCCTTTCAAGCAAAATTATTTCATTCTATATCGCCCTGTTTATATGGAGAGCAATCTTTTAAGCTTTGATGCAACCCCTTGTGCAGCATTATTATCGGGGGTAACTATCATTATAGTGTCGTCGCCTGCAACGCAACCGAGAATATTGTCATCAGGTATTCTGTCGACCGATATAGCAACTGCCTGCGCCATTCCGGGAGTGGTCCTGATAACTACTATATTTTGAGCACAAACTATGCTCGTAACGGTATCCACCACGGGATGACCGAGCATTCCGTTGGGACGCGGACTTTTTCTTGAAACGTGAGAAACCACGTACTTGTATGCTCCGTCGGGAGTTGTGACCTTTACAAGATCAAGCTCTCTTATATCTCTGGATATTGTTGCTTGAGTTACGTTATATCCCTCTTCACCGAGAAATTCGATAAGCTCGTCCTGTGTTTCTATCTCGTAGCGCGTTATAAGCTCGAGTATTTTTTCCTGTCTTCCTTTTTTCATCTCTATAATCTCCGTCTTATTTATCGTTCATTTTCTGTCTTAACCGCTCGTAGAAGCT
>JAZRFU010000012.1:0-6758 GCA_045643865.1 Eubacteriales bacterium | reverse complement strand
TGACGGTCATAAATTCGTTGCCGTATTCCACGTCCTCAACGGTGGCGTCGCGGTAAAGACGGTTGAGTGCGCCCGCCTCGGCGTTGGGGATGCGGAACGTAACGCGGCTCTTGCCCTCGTGAACAAGCTCCTCAAGCATCTGCGCCAATTCCTCACAGCCCTCGCCCGTCCTTGCCGAAATGCAGACCACGTTCTTTCTGTGGGGAGTGCGCGAGATGATGGGATCGTCAACAACCCCTCTGTCGCACTTATTGAAAACGTAAAGCGTGGGCTTGTCGGATGCGCCCAGCTCGTCGAGCGTCTGCTCCGTACATTCAAGCTGGGACAGATATTCGGGGTCGCTTGCGTCGGAAAGTATCATAATTATATCGGCATACGCCGCCTCGTCGAGCGTTGAGCGAAAGGCGTTTACCAGATGGTGCGGAAGCTTGCGGATAAAGCCGACCGTGTCGGTCAGCAGAACGACCTCGCCACCGGGCAAGGTGAACTTGCGCGTGGTGGGGTCAAGCGTGGCAAATAGCTTGTCCTCGGCGAGAATACCCGCGTCGGTAAGACGGTTTAAGAGCGTGGATTTTCCCGCGTTTGTATATCCCACGATGGCCACCTTTTTAAGTCCGCTGCGGTCGCGCGCCGCGCGCATTGTGCGACGGGTTGAGGCAAGCGCCTCGATCTCCTCCTCAAGCGCGACGATTCTTCTCTTTATGTGTCGGCGGTCGCTCTCCAGCTTGGACTCACCGGGGCCTCGCGTACCGATACCGCCTCCAAGACGGGAAAGCTGAGTTCCCTTACCTATAAGACGCGGTGCAGTATATTTGAGCTGGGCAAGCTCGACCTGAAGCTTTCCCTCTCCGCTTACCGCGTGCAACGCGAAAATATCAAGAATGAGCATAGAACGGTCGATAACGCGCACGTCGTTGCCAATATCGTCTTCAAGGTTGCGTATTTGCGCAGGAGAAAGCTCGGTGTCGAACACGACAAGACCTATGCCGTTGTTCTCGCATAGCTCCGATATTTCTTTTACCTTTCCGCTTCCGATAAGCGTGCGCGGATCGGGCGAGCTTTTGTTTTGCAGAACGGTGGCAAACACCTCTCCGCCTGCCGTGTCAAGCAGACGATCAAGCTCGCCTATGGATATTTCTTCAAGCTCTACGGTGGTGTCGTCGGTGACAATACCGACCAAAATCGCTTTTGTTTTTATCTCGTTTTCATTGAATTTCATATATTTTCCTTTGGATAGTTTTTATCTTTGGAGTGTAATAAGTAAAAAGGATTGCATAGGTACATTATGTACATACGCAATCCTTTTTATGTGCGAAAGCCCGACAATCCGAGCTTTATGCGGAATACCGAATACCAGTATTACTTCTTACCCTCAAGACGCTTCTTGAACTTATCAACACGGCCGCCTGCATCAACAAACTTCTGCTTGCCGGTGAAGAAGGGGTGGCACTTGGAGCAGATTTCAACTCTGATCTCAGAGCCCTTGGTGGACTTGGTAACAACGGTTTCGCCGCATGCGCATTTGATTACGCACTCTTCGTACTTGGGCTGAATAGCTTCTTTCATTATTTTTCACCTCACAAAATTTTTTCGCTGTTAGTTGGCAGCGATTTCACAAGTAGAGTTATTATATCACCTTTTTGGCTGTTTGTCAATAGCTTTTTGAAAGAAAAATTACATTTGTTTTAACACGTGCGCTACGCGCGGCATAGTTTGATAGCAGTGAAATACTGTACGGAGGGTGTAATATGAATAGACAAGACAATTCGCAGAGCGGATACGGGTATATCGTGGTCCGCGTATCGACGGCGAGAGGCGCGATTCCGCTTGAGGGGGCGTTAGTTGAAATATACGATTACAGCGAAGAGTTTACCGAGGGGCGAGGCGACGTCATCGGCATTTATAAGACGAATTCGTCGGGACTTACCGAGAAAATACAGCTCCCTGCTCCCGCGCGCTCACTGTCCCTGTCGCCGGGCAACGGAGTTTCCTATTCCACCTATAACATACGGGTGTCAAAGGAGGGCTATGCGCCTACAAGCTATATAAACGTGCCAATATTCGAGGGTATCACGGCGGTGCAGAGCGCCTTTCTTGTTCCGCTGTCGGCAAATGGGCAGACCGACGGCTACGACCCGCGAGCCAACGTATTTTTCGAGAGTGAAAACCCTGCGTTGAGTTACACTAAAAAGAGCAAGGAGGACAACTGATATGCCGAGCACCCCTACGATTCCCGAATTTATCACGGTGCATCTCGGCCCGCCCGACAGTGATGCTCCAAACGTGACCGTTCCCTTTGTCGAGTACGTGGCAAACGTGGCGTCAAGCGAGATATACCCCACCTGGCCCGAAAGTGCGATACGCGCCAATATGTACGCGCAGATCTCCTTTGCGCTCAATCGCATATATACCGAATATTATCGCTCGCGCGGCTACGATTTCGATATAACCAACTCCATTGCCATAGATCAGTCGTTTGTCAACGGGCGCGATATATTTGAAAACGTACAGATGATAGCAAACGAGCTTTTTACCGACTACATAAGCCGACAGGGCTTCGTTGAGCCACTTTACGCGCAGTATTGCGACGGCGTAGAGATAGTTTGCAACGGACTGTCGCAATGGGGCAGCGTAACGCTCGCCGAGCAGGGCTATACCCCCTATGAGATACTGACGTATTACTATGGCGACAACATAGACATAATTACCGATGCGCCCGTAATGGGACAGAGTGCAAGCTTGCCGCCCTTCCCCTTGCAGCTTGGCAGTACGGGTGACGACGTAAGAATATTGCAGATACGGCTCAACCGCATTTCAAACAACTACCCCGCGATCCCCAAGATAAACGCGCCCTACGGTGTATTTTCGTACGACACCGAGGAGGCGGTCAAGGAATTTCAGCGCGTGTTCAATCTGACCGACGACGGAGTGGTGGGAAACGCCACGTGGTACGCGATACAGCGGATATATAACAGCGTCAAGCGGCTCAACGACCTCAATTCCGAGGGTATAAGTCAACAGGACATCACAAGCCAATTCCCCGAGGTGTTGCGCGAGGGAGACCGAAACCTCGGAGTTACCAGCTTGCAGTATTATCTCGATTATCTGTCGGGATTTTATAACACAATTCCGTCGGTGTCGGTTGACGGAATATTCGGACCGACTACCACGAGCGCGGTCATAGCGGCGCAGAACACGTTTGGTCTTACGCCCGACGGAGTGGTGGGCGAGGCGACGTGGAACGCCATTTACAACGCCTACCTCGGCATTGTGTCAACTATTCCTCTGCAATATGTGGAGGGCAACACCGTCCCATTCCCCGGAGTTTTTCTGCGGCTTGGCGTTGAGGCGGACGAGGTGCGGCTCTTGCAGGAATATCTCAATTATATATCAAGATTTTATCCCGAGATTCCCTCGGTCAATCCTACGGGCTATTTCGGCAACCGCACCAACGACGCGGTCATCGCGTTCCAGAATCTTTACGGAGTTCCCGCGACGGGCATCGTCGGCCCTGTGGTGTGGGACGGTATAACCTCGCTTTACAGCGACCTTTACAACGGAAACCGTCTTGGCGAGGGACAGTTCCCCGGCTTTAACGTGGGAGGATAAGGAGGAGCTATGGAAGAAAATATATTCGAGAGAGATGCCATAACACAGATACAGAGATATTTGCGGCAGCTGTCGTATCACGACGGCGATATAAACCCAGTGCCGATAGACGGTATATGGGATAGCGAAACTCAGCGCGCGCTGGTGGCGTTCCAGAAAAAGAACGGGCTCGCGCCGACGGGAACGGTCGACAGAGCCACCTTTGATATATTGAAGCGCGAATACGACCGTTCGGTTGCCTTGAATTCGCCGCCTGCCAAGGTTGACCTGTTTCCGCGGCAACCGCAGGGCTACGCCGTCACCGTCGGCGCGTCGGGCGCGCTTGTTGACGTCATACAGTATATACTTGACGAGCTTGAAGCGCTCTATAAATTCCCCGATTATACACCGTCGGGCGAGTATGACGAGCAGACCTCGCTGCTCGTGCGCGATTTTCAGCGCCGCAACGGAATCACCGTCAGCGGCAACGTTGACCGCGAGACATGGGACGCCCTCGCCGTGCAGCACAATTTGTATTTTACCTATCCGCAGTGATACCCGCCCCTACCCACAAGTGTTTATTTGTCAGATATTCTTGTCGGATATGTTTATAATCGGCTTTTTGCGAATCTTTGCATGCTGATATGTTTTATACGCGCCGCCCCATGCGCGCTCTATATAGCAAATCACATAGTCGGCACGCTCAACCATCCATTTATTGCGATAGGAAATGGCAAATCTTGACGGCTTGTCCTCAATTTCGGGATAAACAATAAAATCATATTGGGCTTTCAGATATTCCAAATGATTTTTTTGATATTCAAGCGTAAGATACGGCGTGACGAATACAAGGGATATATTTGGGTGATTCTTTTTATACTTTTGGCAACATTTGTATGCAAAATTGTCAAATTCGCCGTACCCGCCCAAATACATATCCGCAGGATTATCGCCGATATTGTTTTTTAGAAAATCAAGTATTTTTTGCTCATATTCATCTGTTTTATTAAATCGAGCGTGTCCGCAAAAAGTCACAATCATGGCTCAATTCTCCTTTAAGTAGGTATACCTACATATTATATCACGAAAATTTCAAAAAATCAACGATATGTAGGTAAACCTTCTTATAATTTCTTTGACTTCTTGATAAAATATAATATGTAGGTAAAACTGCGGAAATCAAACTGCTTATTGGAGGTGTTGGCTTGACTGTAAATGATGCTGTTGCAAAGCGTGTTTGCAAGCTGTTGCGCGAAAAGAATATGTCCCAATACCGCTTGGAGCAGGAGTCGGGCATACAACACGGAAGCATGCAATGTATAATGAACGGACGAAATAAAACGGTTACGTTGAGCACCGTAATGATGCTCGCAAAAGGTTTCAATATTACCCTTACGGAGTTTTTGGATGATGAGATCTTCTGCTCGGAGGATTTGGAAATAGAAAGATAAAGCCGCCTTGTGTAAGGCGGCTTTTGTTATCTGTTTATAAAATGAGCGCGCGGATAGTGAACAATGCTATTGACTTGAATGAAAAAAAGGGATATAATAGTATTGAACTGTAGCAAATAAACTATTAAGGATGATAAAAATATGAAATCCGTAAGAAATATTTTTAAGACGGGTATTGGGCCGTCAAGCTCGCACACGATGGGTCCCGCTTTTGCGGCGCGCCTCTTTTCACAGCGTTATCCCGATGCCGAGCGAATTCAAGTGATTTTGTACGGCTCTCTCGCCAAGACGGGAAAGGGACACGGTACTGATAGAGCTATAATTGAGGTCATAGGACACAAAAACGTGGATATTGTGTTCAACGAGGACGATTCGATCGCGCTCCCCCACCCCAACACAATGGACTTTATCGGATTCATTGGTGAGAATGAAATCGCAAGAATGAGAATTTTGTCCGTTGGCGGCGGCGAGATTCGAGTTGTGGGCGAGGACGTGGCGCAAAGCGCTGAAATATACGCCGAAAAAACGCTGACCGAGATAATTGAGGTCTGCAAGGCGCGCAATATTCGCTTGTCCGATTACGTTTTCGAGCACGAGGACGAGAATTTCCGCAGCTTCCTTTCTGACGTCTGGCACACCATGTCCGCCGCAATACGCGAGGGACTGACGCGCACGGGCGTGCTCCCTGGCGGTCTTGACGTGCAGAGAAAGGCGCAGAAGCTCTACAATCAAAAGCATATCGACGAAAGCCCCCAGACCAGAGAAAACCGCATAGTTTGCGCGTACGCGTTTGCGGTCAGCGAGCAGAATGCCGACTGCGGTCTTATCGTGACCGCCCCCACCTGCGGCTCATGCGGTGTTTTGCCTGCGACGCTTAAATATATGCAGGAAAAGAACGCTTTTTCCGACGGCGATATAATCAGGGCGCTTGCGGTTGCGGGACTTATAGGCAACCTCGTCAGCACCAATGCCTCGATAAGCGGCGCGGAGTGCGGCTGTCAGGCGGAGATAGGAACGGCTTGCTCTATGGCGGCGGCAGGACTTGCCGAGCTTTACGGAATGGGTCTTGACCAGATAGAATATGCGGCAGAGATCGCGCTTGAGCACCATCTCGGTCTTACCTGTGACCCCGTGTGCGGTCTTGTACAAATACCTTGTATAGAACGCAACGCCGTTGCGGCAATGAGAGCCATAAACGCGCTCAGCTTGGCAAATTTCCTCTCGGATAGCCGTAAGATTTCCTTTGACTTGGTGGTTGAAACTATGTATCAGACGGGTATAGACCTCTCTCACCATTACAGAGAAACCAGCGAGGGCGGTCTTGCAAAGCTGTATCGCGGGATTTGATAAATCTATATAAAAGCAGGAAACGGTCGGCTTAAAGCCGACCGTTTCCTATTTAACATTAGCGTTCAAATTTTGATTTGTCGGGAAGTTCAAATGTACGTCACAGTAAAATTGCCTCCCTCCGAGAGTTGCACAGACTACGCTAGTGCGGTGTCACCGCAGGTGACGGAAGGAGCCAACGTAACGTAAAGCTTTTGTGAGCATTATTATCCCGCGATCTCCCTCCCCCGACTCCGTCGGGAGCTCCCTCCCGGAGGGAGCCAAATCACGAAATGTCGCCCCACTTAGCATCCCTACAAATCCCAATTTATCAATGCTTATAGAAAGCCACTGCGATGGCACCCGGGCCCGCGTGTGTTCCTACCACGCTTC
>JAZRFU010000011.1:0-5253 GCA_045643865.1 Eubacteriales bacterium | reverse complement strand
TCAAAAGCGCGGGCGACGTGCTTACTAAAATGGGCGTTGAGGCGTTTGGCGCAAAGGGCGATATTTTCGATCCCAATATGCACAACGCGGTGATGCACATAGACGACGAGGAGCACAAGGAAGGCGAGATCGTCGAGGTGTTCCAGAAGGGCTACAAAAAAGGCGACAAGATAATCAGATACGCCATGGTTCAAACGGCGAACTGATTTGACATAAACAAAAACAAAAACAAAACTAATTAAGAAAACAATTTGGTCCATATAGGAGGAAAAATATTATGGCAAAGATCATTGGTATAGACTTAGGTACAACTAACTCGTGTGTAGCAGTTTACGAGGGCAACGAGCCCATCGTTATCCCCAATCCCGAGGGCGCAAGAACGACTCCCTCGGTAGTAGCGTTCTCCAAGACAGGTGAGAGAATGGTAGGTCAGGTTGCAAAGCGTCAGGCGATAACCAACCCCGACAAGACCGTTATCTCCATCAAGAGAGATATGGGTACTAACAGAAAGGTTACGATAGACGGCAAGGATTACACTCCTCAGGAAATATCCGCGATGATTCTCCAGAAGCTTAAAGCAGACGCAGAGGCATATCTCGGAACGAGCGTAAATCAGGCGGTAATCACTGTTCCCGCATACTTTACCGACGCGCAGAGACAGGCAACCAAGGACGCAGGTAAGATCGCAGGACTTGAGGTTCTCCGTATAATCAACGAGCCCACCGCGGCAGCACTTGCTTACGGTGTTGACAAGGAAGACCAGAAGATAATGGTATTCGACCTTGGCGGCGGTACGTTCGACGTATCCCTGCTTGAGATTTCCGACGGTGTATTTGAGGTGCTTGCCACTGCGGGTAACAACAAGCTCGGCGGTGACGACTTCGACCAGAGAATTATCGACTGGATGGCAGATCAGTTCAAGAAGGAGAACGGAATCGATCTCCGCAACGATAAGATGGTGCTCCAGCGCCTTAAGGACGCGGCAGAGAAGGCAAAGATCGAGCTTTCGGGTATGTCCGCATCTAACATCAATCTCCCCTTCATTACTGCAACCGCGGCAGGTCCTCTGCACTTTGAGGCAACGCTGACCAGAGCCGAGTTCGACAGAATCACCTCTGACCTCGTTGAAGCAACCATGGGTCCCACAAAGCAGGTAATCCGTGACTCCGGACTTTCCGTAAACGAGATCGATAAGATACTCCTCGTCGGCGGTTCTACCAGAATCCCCGCAGTTCAGGAGGCAGTTAAGAAGTTCACGGGCAAGGAGCCCTTCAAGGGCATCAACCCCGACGAGTGCGTAGCAGTCGGCGCGGCAATTCAGGGCGGCGTTCTCGGCGGAGACGTAAAGGATCTTCTTCTCCTTGACGTAACTCCTCTCTCCCTCGGTATCGAAACCATGGGCGGAGTATTCAACAGAATTATCGACAGAAACACCACCATCCCCGTAAAGAAGAGTCAGATCTACTCCACGGCGGCTGACGGACAGACCTCCGTTGAGATCCACGTGCTTCAGGGTGAGCGCGAGATGGCGGCTTATAACACCACGCTCGGACGCTTCAATCTTGACGGAATCACTCCCGCACCCCGCGGAATTCCTCAGATCGAGGTAACCTTTGACATCGACGCTAACGGTATCGTTAACGTAACGGCTTGCGATAAGGGCACGGGTAAGGAGCAGCACATCACCATCACCTCCTCCACCAATATGTCGCAGGAGGATATAGATAAGGCAGTTAAGGAAGCCGAGAAGTTCGCAGAAGAGGACAAGAAGGCAAAGGAAGCCGTTGAGATCAGAAACAGAGCTGATTCTATGGTATTCCAGAGCGAAAAGACGCTCACCGAGCTTGGTGACAAGATCGACGCGGCTGATAAGGCAGACGTTGAGGCAGCTATCGCAAAGCTTAAGGAGACCATCAAGAGCGGTACTACCGAGGATATCAAGGCAGACACCGAGGCGCTTGAAAAGTCCTTCTACAAGATCTCCGAGAAGCTTTACGCTCAGGCACAGCAGGGTGATCCGGGTGCACAGGGCGGAGCAGGCGGAGAGCAGTTCTACGACGCAAACTACGAGGACAATTCTAACAACCAGTAATTTTAGAAATACAGTGGGGAAGGTCGCAAGACCTTTCCCACATAGTAGGTTATAATGCAGTGCGCTCAAGCTGATGAGCGGCTGATGGGAGATAAAAATGGCAGACAAAAGAGATTATTACGAGGTGCTTGGCGTAAACAAGAGCGCATCGGAATCCGAGATAAAAAAAGCATACAGAACGCTTGCCAAAAAGTATCACCCCGACGTAAATCCGGGAAATGCGGATGCGGAGGCAAAATTCAAGGAAGTCAACGAGGCGTACGAGGTTTTGTCCGATTCGCAGAAAAAGGCACAGTACGACCAATTCGGTCACGCGGCGTTTGATCCCTCGGGAGCAGGCGCGGGCGGTGGCTTTGGCGGATTTGGCGGCTTCGGTGGCTTTGGCGACGTCGATCTGGGTGACATTTTCGGCAGCTTTTTCGGCGGCGGAGCGTCTCAGCAGAGAAGACGTAACGGCCCGCAAAGGGGAGATGATATCGAGGTCGATATCACCATCAACTTTGAGGAGGCGGTGTTCGGTTGTAAAAAGGACATAAGCTTTACAAAGTATGCTAAATGCTCAAAGTGTAGCGGAAGCGGCGCGGAGAGCGGCGCGGCGGAGACCTGTCCCACCTGTCGCGGTACGGGACAAAGACGCGTTATGCAAAATCTTGGCGGAATGCAGTTCCAGACCACGACCACCTGCGATACCTGTCGCGGCACGGGAAAATACATCAAAAATCCGTGTCAGAAATGTCGCGGATCGGGCTTTGAGCGCGTAAGCAAGAAGCTGAGCATCACCATCCCTGCGGGAATAGACAACGGCAAGGGACTTATTATGCGCGCGGAGGGTAATGACGGCAAGAACGGCGGACCTGCGGGCGACGTATTGGTAATGGTGAGCGTAAGACGAAGCTCTACCTTCCGTCGCGAGGGCTACAACCTTTATTGCGACGTGCCGATAACCGTTGCAGAGGCGACGCTTGGCGCGGAGATAGAGGTTCCCACGCTTGAGGGCAGAGAAAAGTTTAACGTGCCCGAGGGTACGCAGACGGGTACGACTTTCAGCTTGCGCTCGCGCGGTGTTCCGATAGTCAATTCAAGCAGACGCGGAGACCTGTATTTCACGGTCAACGTAGAGATACCCAAGAACTTAAGCGACAAGCAAAAAGAGCTGCTTCGCGCGTTCGCGGACGCCTGCGGAGAGAACAACTATGCAAAGAAGAAGTCCTTTTTCAAAAAGGACAAGAAATAAAGATGGGACGGAGGATAAGCCCCTATGAATGACAACGTGGATAAGGATTACGTGTGCGGAGATTTCGGCGAGGTCAGTGAATGGCTGCAGGTAAAGGTTACGGCTCGCACAGAGCGTCTTGACGAGCTTGTCGCGCTTATGAGCGTTATTGATAGCAACCTGCTTATCGAGGATCTCAGCGACATTGATCTTAAAACCTGCTACGGCGATCTTATTGACGAAAAGATACTCAACGCGGATAAAACTCACGCCTCCGTTTCCTATTTTGTGCCTAAGGATGCGGGTGCGTCCGACGGACTTGCATTTTTGCGCGAGAGATTGACGGCGGGCGGATTTGAGGAAGCCGATGCCAAGATCGAGCTCATCGGCGTTTGCGAGGAGGACTGGGCAAACTCGTGGAAGGAGTTTTATAAGCCCTTTAAGATCGGAAATATCGTGATAGTGCCCGCGTGGGAAAGCTACTGCGCCGAGGACGGAGAAATAGTTGTGACTATGGATCCCGGTATGGCGTTTGGAACGGGTACGCACGAAACGACGCGACTTATAATCACGCTTTTGCAGAAATACGTAAAAGAGGGAATGACGTTGCTCGACGTGGGCACGGGAAGCGGAATTTTGGCGATATGCGGCGCAAAGCTGGGAGCAGAGGAGTGCCGAGCATACGACATAGACCCTATGAGCGTTCGCGTAGCAAACGAGAATATTGCCGATAGCGGTCTTTCGGATAAGATAACGTGCGAGCAGTCCGATCTCTTAAAGCAGGTCGCAAACGTCGTTGGCGGATACGATATCATCTGCGCTAATATAGTCGCGGATATTATCATACGTATGACACCCGACGTGTCGCCCTTTATGAGCGAGAAAACCGTGCTTTTGTGCTCGGGAATAATTGCCGAGAGATGCGATGACGTGGTTGCTTGCTTTGAGCAAAACGGATTTAAGATAGTCGAGCGCGTGACCGATAACGGCTGGTGCGCACTTGCGGTTATGCTTGGATAATATAATAAAAAAGGACGGAGAACGTGAAATTCTCTGTCCTTTTTTATATGATCCGGTATTGTTAAACTCTAACAAGCGTGATCGGCTTGTTTATTTTTTTGGCGTATTTCGCGGTGTATTGAGCGCTTTTGGAGCGACCGTCCCATACAACGAGCACAGCATCTGCCATATCAACCATTTGCTCATTGCGTTTGATAGGTGCGACGCGTCCGTAAAAATCGTAGCGTGGTCGTATGATATACTTGGAAAGACGGTGTAAATCGGCATATTGTTCAGCCAAACTATCAACTCCGTTTGCGCCACCACTGATGATTGTGTCAATTTCGGTGGAGATATACGGCGATAAATCAAATTCTGTGATACTTCGAGAACCGACGACTAGTAATTTCATTGAATAAATCCTCCATCCATTGATATATACCTATATAAGTATATACCTAAATAGAGAAATTGTCAATAGGGTATATATCCGATAGAATATATATCAAAGGAGGGGTGTTCATGGTAAGATTAACTATAAATAAGTATTTAACCGAGCGCAGAATTACGCGATATGAGTTGGCAAAACGAACTGATATCAAATTTCAAACTATAGACCGATACTATAAAAATCGAGTTGTGCGTTATGACAGTTATATTTTAGACCGCATATGCGCCGCTTTGGAGTGTAATATTGGGGATATACTTGAATATGTTGATGATAAAGAAGTTTAATTAAAATTGTAAAGGACAGAGAATTTACGTTCTCTGTCCTTTTTGTGTGTTTTTAATTTCAAATTTTGATTTGTCGGGAAGTTAAGATGTACGTCATGGCACAATCTGCCTTCCCTTGTGAGGGAAGGGGGACCACGAATGTGTCGAGCTTGCGAAAGCAAGCTTGAGTGCGGAGCGAAGCGGAGTTTGGGGATCGAGTAGAACACGCCACCGT
>JAZRFU010000010.1:0-8935 GCA_045643865.1 Eubacteriales bacterium | reverse complement strand
TGCCCTCAGAATTTCGCAGGATAAGATGGATTCAAAGAACTTTTATGCAATAAATCCGTCGTTTGATAAGTAATCGTCAGAAAGGAACAATACAATACGAAAAAAGGACGACCAATCGGTCGTCCGTTTTTCTATATTGTGCGATTATATCAGAATTTTCTCCAAACCATCTTATTGACCACACCCGTGTAGGACTGGATGATCTTTACCACCTTGGTGGATACGTTTTCCTCTACGTAAGCGGGTACGGGAATGCCGTAGTCACCGTTTTCGTTCATGAAAACCGCCGTATCGACCGCTTGGAGCAAGCTGTGCTCGTCAATGCCCGCAAGCACGAAGCACGCCTTATCGAGTGCCTCTGGGCGCTCTGTGCTGGTTCTGATGCAGACTGCGGGGAAAGGATTGCCCACGCTCGTAAAGAAGGAGCTTTCCTCGGGGAGCGTTCCGCTATCCGAAATTACCGCAAACGCATTCATCTGCAAGTGGTTATAGTCATGGAATCCAAGTGGCTCGTGCTGAATTACGCGCCCATCAAGCTTGAATCCGCTTGCCGCAAGGCGATTGCGGCTTCTTGGGTGGCAGGAGTACAGGATGGGCATATCGTACTTCTCTGCTATCTTATTTATAGCCGTAAAGAGCGAGAGAAAGTTCTTTTCCGTATCGATATTCTCTTCTCTGTGAGCCGAGAGCAGAATGTATTTTTTCTTTTCGAGTCCAAGCTTTGAGAGAATGTCGCTCGACTTTATCTCGTCGAGATTTTCGTGCAGAACCTCTGCCATGGGCGAGCCCGTAACGTAGGTTCTCTCCTTGGGCAGACCGCACTCGTGCAGATAGCGGCGCGCGTGCTCCGAATACGCGAGGTTGACATCGGAAATAATGTCAACTATGCGGCGGTTGGTCTCCCCGGGCAGACACTCGTCCTTGCAACGGTTTCCTGCTTCCATGTGGAAGATCGGAATGTGCAATCTCTTTGCGGGAATAGCGGAGAGACAGGAGTTGGTGTCACCGAGTATGAGAAGCGCGTCGGGCTTGATCTGCGCCATAAGCTTATACGAGCAGTTTATAATGTTTCCAACGGTTGCGCCGAGATCATCACCAACCGCGTCCATATACACCTCGGGATCTGCAAGCTTGAGATCACGGAAGAATATTCCGTTGAGGGTATAGTCGTAGTTCTGACCTGTGTGCGCCAAAATACAGTCAAAGTACTTACGGCACTTATTGATAACTGCCGCAAGACGAATTATCTCGGGGCGCGTGCCAACGATAATAAGCAATTTAAGACGTCCGTCGTTTTTGAAGGAAACGTCGCTGTAATCAAGTTTAATATCCATTATAAAACCTCTCTAATCTATCATACCGGCTCAAAAAACGTATCGGGATGCGCGGGGTCAAACTGCTCGTTTGCCCACATCAGTGTGACCAGATCGTCCGTGTCGGAAAGATTTATAATATTGTGAGTATATCCGGGGAGCATATGAATTGCCTGAATTCTCTCGCCGCTGACCTCAAAACGAAGCACCTCGTCCGAGCCAATTCTTCTCTGCTCTATCATTCCGTGACCGCTTACCACAACGAAGAACTCCCACTTGGTGTGATGCCAATGCTGTCCCTTTGTAATTCCCGGCTTTGAGATATTCACCGAAAACTGGCCGCATTTTTCGGTTTTTAACAGCTCTGTAAAGCTTCCTCTTGCGTCCACGTTCATTTTAAGGTCGAATATCGCCTTGTCCGCGGGCAAATAGGAGAGATAGGTGCTATACAGCTTTTTAGAAAATGAATTATCGGGTATTTCGGGCATTCTGAGCGTTGAGGGTTGCGCCTTGAAGGCGTCAAGCAGGTCAACTATCTCGCCAAGCGTGACCTTATGCGTCACGGGCGCGGCGCAATATTTGCCGTCCTCGCAGAGCACGGTATCAATGCCGTCAAACTCGCAACGGTGCTCCTTGCCCTCAAGCGCGTCAAGCATCTCGCATACAAGATCGTCAATATAAAGCAACTCAAGCATGATAGCTCTGTCGTTGACATTTATAGGCAGATCATTTGCTATATTGTTGCAAAACGTTGCCACCGCGCTGTTATAGTTAGGTCTGCACCACTTTCCAAAGAGGTTGGGAAAACGGTAGACCAACACCTTTGCTCCCGTTTCCTCTCCGTAGTTGAAAAACAACTCCTCGCCCGCCTTTTTGCTTCTTCCGTAATCGGAGTCATATCGTCCGATAAGCGTCGCCTGAATGGACGACGAAAGCATTACGGGACAAGTGTTATTGTGCTTTTTAAGCGTGTCGAGCAGGGTTGATGCAAAGCCAAAGTTGCCCTGCATAAACTCATCCGTGTTCTGCGGACGGTTAACTCCTGCAAGATTGAAAACGAAGTCACAATCGCGGCAAAAGCCGTCAAGCAGCTCGGCGGGGGTATCGATATCGTATTCAAAGATCTCGTCAACAGTGATGGCGGGACGCGTTCTGTCCTTGCCGTCCTTTATCGCACGCAACGACGCAACGAGATTTTTTCCCACAAATCCGGCAGAGCCGGTTACAAGTATCTTCATTGAACTTACCTTACGCCTTTGCAAGCTCGTCCTTTATGTACTGGAGAGATGCGATCTTTTCCTTGGTCTGCTCTACTGTGAGCAGCTTTGTATTGTTGGAATTAAACTCGGTAAGAGTATTTCTTTCGGCGTCGCCCTGATTAAAATATTTGTCGTAATTAAGTCCTCTCTTGTCAGAGGGTACGCGGTAGAAGTTGCCCATATCGATCGCGTTAGCACATTCCTCGTTGGTAAGCAGAGTTTCGTACATCTTCTCACCGTGACGGATACCGATAACCTTTATGTTGCTCTTATCGCCGCCAAACAGCTCGCAAACCGCCTCTGCCTGGGTCTGTATCGTACAAGCGGGTGCTTTCTGTACGAGTATATCTCCGCTTGTTCCGTGCTCAAATGCGAACAGAACAAGGTCAACCGCCTCGTCAAGCGACATAATAAATCTGGTCATAGAGCCGTCGGTGATCGTGATAGGATTGCCTGCTCTGATCTGATCTATCCAAAGCGGGATTACAGTGCCGCGGCTACACATTACGTTGCCGTATCTGGTGCAGCAGATCTTGGTCTTTTCAGGACTGACCGTTCTGGATTTAGCCACGATTACCTTCTCCATCATCGCCTTGCTCGTACCCATAGCGTTTACGGGGTACGCCGCCTTGTCGGTGGAAAGGCAGACTACATTCTTAACTCCTGCCTCGATGGCCGCGGTAAGCACGTTTTCAGTTCCGAGAACGTTGGTCTTAACTGCTTCGATCGGGAAGAACTCGCAGGAGGGTACCTGCTTGAGCGCAGCTGCGTGGAATATGTAATCCACACCGTGCATAGCGTTTCTTACGCTTGCAATATCGCGCACGTCACCGATATAGAACTTTACCTTGTCTGCAACCTCGGGCATCTTTGCCTGAAATTCGTGGCGCATATCGTCCTGCTTTTTCTCATCGCGCGAGAAAATTCGGATCTCGCCAATATCGGTCTTGAGAAATCTATTGAGAACCGCGTTACCGAACGATCCGGTTCCGCCCGTTATCATAAGTGTTTTACCTGTAAAAAGTCCCATTGCCTTTTTCTCCGTTCAAATTTATGTATTAGTTCATATAGTCTTGAGTAGCTCTTTTGCCTCTGCCTGCTTTTCGTCATATTCGCTCTGATCAATTTCGCCGCGACTTACAAGCCAATCGCCGAAATCCATATCGGACACCGTGCCCTCACGCACCGTATCCTCTCTTGCAAACACCTTTGCAACCGTACCGAAAATGATCTTAACGTCACCTATCAGAGTGATTTTTTCTATGTACTCGATGTCGTACTCAAACTTTTTCTCCCAGGTTATATTGTTTCTGCCGCTGATCTGTGCAAGTCCCGTAAGTCCCGGACGAACGCTATGACGTCTTCTCTGCTCATCACTCATAAACACCATATCGCGCACAAGCTGGGGGCGCGGTCCTACTATCGACATCTGTCCAAGCAGTATATTTATCAGCTCGGGAAGCTCGTCAAGCGAGGTTGAGCGCAGTATTCTGCCGTATTTATTGAGTCGCACCTCGTCAGGAAGCAAATTGCCGTTTTTATCCTTGGCATTTGACATAGTCCGAAACTTTATGAGCTTGAATATTTTCTCCTTGCCTGTCTTTTTGTCGATCTTACCCGGGCGAAGCTGTGTAAAAAAGGGATTTCCCTGCATTGCTACCGCTCCAATGATCGCAAGTATCAAGAGTATTGGGAAAAGCACCGAAAGCGCCATAAACGACAGTACGAAATCAAAAAATCTTTTGAAAAATTTAGCGTACATGGTATGTATCCTCCACCTGCTTATTCAAAGCAGCTACGAACGATCTCAATTACCTTATCCTGCTCCTCGGCAGTCATCTTGATGTCGCTGGGCAAGCAAAGTCCGCGATGGAATATATCAGCTCCCACGTCAGCGCAGCCACCTGCGATATAAGCATTTGTTTTAGCTCTTGCCGAGCCGTCGCGAGTGATGAATTCGTGCATGCGGTACATGGGTTGCATATGCATGGGCTTCCAGATCGGTCTACCCTCCGCATTTGCCTCAGCAAGCGCCTCAAGTATCTCGGTGGGGCAGGTCTTTCCCTTTTCTGCTACGTAGAGCGCCGTAGAATCATCGCGCACCTGACGGCACATATATTCTTCGTCGATAGTGAACGCCGAGAGCCAGTAGTTCGGCTCGGTATCCTCAACGATGGGATTCATCTTGATAGGCAATCCGCGAAATCCCTCAACGTATCTCTCGTAAACCGCCTTTTTACGTGCGATGTGGTCATCAAGATAGAGATACTGACCGCGTATCATTCCTGCGATTATATTGCTCATTCGGTAGTTATATCCAACCTCCTCGTGCTGATACCAGAAGGCATTTTCTCTTGCCTGCGTGGACCACTTTCTCGCCTTATTGGCAACCGCGAGATCATTAGTCAAAAGGCAACCGCCCGACGAGCCGGTGATTATCTTATTTCCGTTATAGCTTACCGCGGAATAGTCGCCAAACGTTCCGCACTGCTTGCCGTGAACCTTGGCTCCCATCGCCTCTGCCGCGTCCTCGATCAGCAACGCGCCGTGACGGTCGCATATCTCCCTTATAACGTCCATTCGTCCGGGGAAGCCGTAAAGCTCCGCGCAAACGACAAGCTTGACGTCGGGATAAAGCTCAAATGCCTTTTCAAGCGACGTGGGATCCATATTCCACGAATCCGCCTCTGTGTCAATAAACACGGGAATTCCGCCCTCGTAAACCACGGGATTGAGCGTTGCCGCAAATGTCATATCCGAGCAGAACACTCTTTTTCCCGCAAGCGCGCCCGTGCCAACGGGTGCCTTGCCGTACAGTGCCTCACCTGCAAATCTTACGCAAAGATGCAGAGCCGCAGTGCAGCTTGCAAGACCTACGGCATATTTCATAGTCGCTTTTTCTGCCGCGATCCTCTCGACCTCGTTTATATTTTCTCCAACCGTGCTTACCCAGTTGCTCTCATACGCCTGACGGACGTATTCAAGCTCCTCTCCGTGCATAGTGGGAGTAGCCAGCCATATTTTCTTGTCAAACGGAGTAAATTTCTTTGAACCTTTCATGGAATATACCTCACAAATCGTACATTAGGGCTTTAATTTTCATCTTTGTTACGCAGTCGATCCTCTCGCGTGCACATAGCACACTTATAATTATAATCATAATATTATATCATATATTTATGCTCGTGTCAACACGGCGTGAGATTTTTGTGGGTATATTCCCCATATTATACACGTTTTTTTTCATTTTTTTGTTAAAAATGAGCCGAAATATAAAAAATACCCGTTGGCATGCCCAACGGGTATCATATTTTTATTTCAGGTAATTTTCAACCGTGTTCGCAACGAAGAAGAATCCCTGCTTTGTACCCAGATCCTCCACGTTTTCCTCACCCTTGCGATAGATAAGCACGGGCACGTATTCTCGCGAGTGATCAGTCGATGGGGTTGCAGGATCGCAGCCGTGGTCCGCCGTGATAATGAGCAGATCGTCCTCGCCAAGCTTTTCGAGAAGCTCGCCAAGACGCACGTCAAAATCGGTCAGCGCCTGCGCGTAGCCGTCAATATTGTTTCTGTGTCCAAAAACCATATCAAAATCAACGAGATTGACAAAGCACAAGCCGCAGAAATCCTTATCTGCAAAGGCAAGCGTCTTATCCATTCCGTCGGAGTTGCTGACAGTGGGGTGCGACTCCGTAACGCCCGCAGCGGCAAAAATATCGTTTATTTTGCCTACTGAAATGACGTCGTAACCGCGCGCCTTAAGGCGATCGAGCATAGTTTCCTTGGGCGGCAGGAGCGAATAGTCGTGTCTGCCCGAAAGGCGCTTAAAGGGATATTTATCACCAAACGGACGGGCGATAACTCTTCCCACGCCGTGCTCGCCGACAAGCATCTCACGCGCTATCTCACAACAACGGTAAAGCTCTGCGAGCGGAACGATATCCGCATGCGCCGCGATCTGAAATACCGAGTCCGCAGAGGTATATACTATAAGATCTCCCGTTTTCAGATGCTCCTCGCCATAGTCACGGATAACGTCAGTTCCCGAATATGGCTTGTTGCAAAGCACTCCCCTACCGCATCGACGTGAAAATTCATCAATCAGCTCCTTGGGAAAGCCGTCAGGATACGTGGGAAGCGGTTTTTCGGACACTATTCCCGCTATCTCCCAATGTCCCGTAGTGGTATCCTTGCCGCGCGACAGCTCCAGCATTCTGCCAAAGCTTGCAAGCGGCTTTTCTGTGGGCAAAAATTTACCTCGTGCACAGTTTTCAATGTTGAAAAGTCCAAGACGAGCCATATTGGGGCAGTTGAATCTGTCCGACGTCTGCACTGACGCCAAGGTATTGCTTCCCTCGTCGCCAAAGCTTGCCGCGTCGGGCAATTCACCCACTCCAAAGCTATCGAGAACTATTAAAAATACTCTTTTTTTCATATCAGTCCTCCGCTACCTCAAGCGCGATCTCCATCATCTTGGTGAACGCGGTACGGCGAGCGTCTGCGGACATATTCTTTTCGGGATTTACAAGGCAATCGCTGACAGAGCAGATGCAAAGCGCCTTCTTGCCTGCGCGAGCGGCATTACAGTAAAGCGCTGCCGCCTCCATCTCAACTCCGAGCACGCCGAGCTTGCCCCAATCGAGATCCGAGAAGGAATCGTTGTAGAAGATATCGGACGAGAACACGTTTCCTACGCGGTAGTTAACTCCCGCCTTTTCGCACTCGTCAACTGCACGACGAAGCAGACCAAAGTCCGCGATAGGCGCAAAGGTTCCGTTAAGATTGTACTGCGACGCATAGTTTGAGTTGGTGCAAGCACCCATAGCCAGAACTATATCGCAGGGATTGAGATCGGGCAAAAATCCGCCGCAAGAGCCGACGCGGATAATGCTGGAAACGTCGTAAAAATTGAAAAGCTCGTAGGAATAGATACCGATAGAGGGCTGTCCCATACCGGACGCCATAACCGACACTCTCTTTCCCTTATAATAACCCGTATAGCCCTGAACGCCGCGAATGTCATTGACAAGTACCGCGTTGTCAAGGTAGTTTTCTGCTATGAATTTTGAGCGCAAGGGGTCACCGGGCATAAGGACCGTCTTTGCGAAATCTTCTTTTTTTGCTGTAATATGAGCCGTTGGAATAGGCATAACGTTTCTCCTTTATAAGTTGATTTTTGCTTATGGTGCAAGGAATATCAGTATCCTGCACCCGTGTCGGTCTGCTTAATGATCTTGACCACGCGGCTTGTACCAAGACGGTCTGCGCCAAGAGCCATAAAGTCCTCTGCGTCCTCAAGAGAGGATATACCGCCCGCCGCTTTTACCTTGACGTGCGCGGGAGAATTTTCCCTCATAAGCTTAACGTCCTCACGGGTAGCACCCGCAGTTGAAAATCCCGTGCTGGTCTTAATATAGTCCGCGCCCGATGCACCGACTATCTCACACATTTTGATCTTTTCCTCGTCGGTAAGCAGACAGGTTTCGATGATAACCTTGAGTATCTTCTCTCCGCAAGCCGCCTTGATCTGCTTGATCTCCTCAAGCACGTACTCGTAATTCTTCGCCTTAAGCTCGCCGATATTGATAACCATATCTATCTCATCAGCGCCTGCCTTGATGGCGTCAACAGTTTCAAAAACCTTTACCGCAGTTGAGTTATATCCGTTGGGAAATCCGATAACGGTGCATATAGCAAGCTTATCACCGACGTACTCCTTGGCTCTGCCAACGAACACGGGGGGAATGCAAACGGACGCGGTTGAAAATCTCTTTCCGTCGTCGCATATTGCCTTTATCTGCTCCCACGTAGAATTCTGAGCAAGCAAAGTGTGGTCACACACGTTAAGTATTTTCTGATTTCTCTGATCGTTCATTTTATTATCTCCATTTTAAGTGAATTTGTTTTCCACTTGTATTATACCATCATTTAATAAAAAAATCAATAGTTTTTTATTGTAAGTAACAAAGGGAGAGCAAAGTTGCTCTCCCTTGAAAAAATCATTACTTATCAGTTGTTTACGGTTACGCCCGTGATGTGCGCGTTAACTCCGTTGTACCAGTATACAAATCCCGTGATGTCAACAACGTCGCCTGCTTTAAGAGTTGCAAACGCCTTGTAAAGATCGGTGTCGGGAGCGGTAAGGTAACGCTCAACGCAGAAGCTGAAGGAATTTTCACCCTGCTTTACGGTAACGTAAATATCGTCACCGGGCTCGCCGTTCTTGTACTCGATCTTCTCAATGGTAAGTCCCTTGAAAATAGCGTACTCGTTCTGATGCTTTATAAGCTCTGCCTCGTTTGCAAGAACGTCGGTAAGGTCTGCGGGCTCTGCTATATACTTGTCAGCTCCCTCAACGAT
>JAZRFU010000009.1:0-20791 GCA_045643865.1 Eubacteriales bacterium | reverse complement strand
ACCTTCTCTCACAAGAGAAGGCAAGGATTGCAAATGCTACGGAACGGGCGAACACAGTTCGCCCCTACGGATATAAGGTGGCGTTATCTTTCAAACGTAGGGGAGAACTGCGTTCGCCCGTGCATACGCCATTCGAATTTTGATTTATGTGGGAGTTTAGTGAGTGACACGAAGTATTGGCTCCCTCCGGGAGGGAGCTCCCGACGGAGTCGGGTGAGGGAGCATGCGTAACAATATTACTCACAAGAGCTTTATGTTACGTTGGCTCCTTCCGTCACCTGCGGTGTCACCGCACTAGCGTAGTCTGTGCAACTCTCGGAGGGAGGCAAATATGCCGTGATGCCTATTTATCTCCCCGATAAATCCCAATTTATCTGTCAATCACCACAAAAGGATTATGGCGCAGATGCCTGCGCATATCCACAAGGCACTCCCCGCACGTCCCTTGTCCTTGACCGATGAAAACAGTATTCTTCTCTGCTCGCCAAGCGCTGATATGTAATAGTCGCATCGGCGCAGCTGCTCCTCTCTGAACGTGCTTCCAAATTCCGCGGCAAATGCCGACACAAGCCGCAACGACTCGTCGTCAAGGTATATCTTGCTCGCCTCCACCAGCTCCTCAAGCGTTCCCGCCCCACTCGGACAATTACACGCGCAAAATACTTCCGCGGGTAAGGTTTCGAGTATCTCCGAGCGCGGTCTTGAATAGCAGTCTATCTGCCCCTTTATGTAAAAAAGCAACGACATAAATCCATCTATCGTCCGGAGCTTTCTCCACTCAAAGCGGCGGCGCGAAAGTCCTACGATAACACCGGACAGAGCCATTAAAATCGCTCCTATCAGCTTGACCGTCACATCTATCTCCTCTCGTATATGAAATCTTAAAAGCGCACGTTGCCGCGGTAGGTCACGTCGCAGAAAAATCCGCCTCTGCCGTCACGCCTTATACCCACGTACGCACCGAATATTTTTGCCTCGTGTAACAGTCGCAAGCCCGTGCGCGAGAGCAGCTGCTCCACGCTCCCAGCGTGCGCGCTTGCCACCAACGGTACTCCGCAATTGTGTGAAGCGACCAATGACATTGCTTCCTCATAGTCGCCAATCTCATCACAAATTATGACCTCGGCGTTAAGACATCTGGTGGCTATCTCTATCCCCTGTCGGCGCGGATAGCCCGAAAGCACGTCAAGGCACAAGTCCTCACCGTCACCCGCAAATGCCAGCTCTCCGCGCGTATCAATAACCACGGTCCGCAATGGGTCGTGTAAATTGGAGCCGTCACCGCGCCAATCGCCCGACGCAAGCCCCGACGCTACACCGCGCAAAAGCGTGGTCTTTCCAACGCCCGGCGCGGAATATATAAGCACCCCCGACGTGCGCTTAAATTCATCTATAAGTCGGCATATCTCCTCGCCAACAGGACGGCTTCTGTGCGGAATTCTTACCGAGAGAGAGCTTATCTCGTATATTCCGATTATCCGCTCGCCCTCGCAGCCCGCTCTGCCGCAAACGCCCACGCGAACACCGTCGGGCAGAGCAATATAGCCCTGATTTATAGTGTCGCTGAACGCGTAAAGCGAGCCCTGACACATTCCCTCAAGCACTGCCTCTATCTCCGTTCTTGACAGCGTTGTGTCAAGCATCACATTTCTTCCCGATACCACCAAGGACGCGCGTCTGCCCAGCCGCATACGTATCTCCTCAATTCGCGAGCCATAGCCCGTCCGACGTATCTCGTCTGAAAGACGGTACGGCAACGCCGTCTCCACCGAGCGCGGCAACGCTTCCGCCATTGCCGTTCGCGTAACTCTTATCGTCTGCATTGCCCCACCGCCCTTCTCTACACTATATTAAACGTCACTAAAAAAAATACCCCCAAGCAAAAATTTATGCCTGAGGTTAAAATCATAAAAAATATCGCCTCCACGTTATATGTGGAGGCGGCTTATCAAAGTCAGTCGCAAGCAAAATTCAGTTAACAAAGGACTGAGAGCATTCGGATGCAGAAGTCGTGGCGGGACTGTCGTCGGCGTACGAGGGTACGCCAGAGAGTTCCGACGCGGCTAAAAAGCCACATAAAAAGAGGAAAACCGCCGAAATCGGCGGTTTTCAACATTAGATATTAGAAACTATAAATTCAGTTGAACATTGTAAGCCATTATCCGTGGCTTTTGTTCTGCGCCGAAGGAATCAGTCCGCAACGGGCTCAAAATCGGATGCGGGGTGCTTGCACCAAGGGCAAATAAAGTCCTCGGGAATCTCCTCGCCCTCGTGTCTGTATCCGCATATCTTGCACACCCATGCAACCGTCTTGGCTTCAGCACTCTCCTCTGCCGCGGCGGGCTTTTGCTCACTCTGACAAGCTTCCGGACGAGCCGCACCCGTCTTTATATACTTGTGATAGTATGCATAAGTAGCGCTGGGAGTATCCGTCAGGACACGCGCCTCGGTTATCTCGGCAATAAAGAGCGTATGCGAGCCGAGATTGGTTGAGGATATTACCTTTGCGGATATGAAAGCATTGGATTGCTCGGTGAGATATTTAAGACCGTTTTCGCTCGTTGCCACGGCATCAAATCCCGCGAGCTTGTCGGTATCTCTGCCGCTTGCAAAGCCGAATCTCTTAAACGTATCGAACACTGCACTCTCGTCAAGCACGGACAGATTAAATATTCCCGTTTTCTTTACAGTATCGCAGGAGTAGTTGGCGTTATTGACCGCGATGCTGAGCGTCAGGGGCGAGCTGGTCAGCTGTGTTGCCGTATTTATAATACAAGCATTGTCGCGCACACCGTCGTTGGTAAACAAAGCAAAGAGTCCGTAGGAGATATTATTGAGTGTCTTGGTATTGATTTCGCCTGACTTTACAACGGTAATATTAACGCTCTCCGCGATTTTATCCGCAAGCGCGTTTATTGAATCAAGCGTTGCCGCCTTGACCGATGAGCGTATATCCACAACGTCCTCTATTACGGTGGTGTTGGGAATGGTGCTTATTATCTCCTTCATCAGCTTGCCCGACGTAGGCGCCCACGAGCCATTCTGTATGAACGCCACCGTGCGATTCTGAATATTGTGCGCGGCAATATCACGCAAAAGCTCGTCCATAGTCACAAATATTCCCGAATTGTAGGTGGTGGAAGCAAATACCGCGTGACTATACTTGAACATCGCGGAAATTATCTCGGACGCAGGTGTTACCGACACGTCGAACATAACCGTAGGTATTCCCTTCTCGCGCAGTTTTGCTGACAGTATCTCCGCGCCGTTCTCGGTGTTTCCGTAGATGGACGCGTATGCTATCATAACTCCCTTTTCCTCGGGGGTATAGGTCGCCCATTTCATATATTTCTCAATGAAATAGCCGATATTTTTTCTCCAAACGAAGCCGTGGAGCGAGCAAATCATCTTTATATCAAATGCGCTTGCCTTTTTAAGCGCCGCAGTTACCATTGCTCCGTACTTGCCTACGATATTTGTGTAGTATCTTCTTGCTTCGTCAAGATAGTCGCGGTCGAAATCGACCTCATCTGCAAAAATCGCGCCGTTGAGCGCGCCGAAGCAACCGAATGCATCTGCGCTGAACAGTATGCCGTCCTTTTTCTCGTAGGTCATCATGACCTCGGGCCAATGCACCATAGGCGCGTTTATAAAGGTGAGCGTATGCGCACCGAGCGACAGCTCCTCGCCCTCCTTGACCACAAGCACGCGCGTATCCGCGTCAAAGTCAAAGAACTGCTTTATCATAGTAAGCACCTTGGCGTTACAAACTATTTTCGTCGTGGGATATCGACGCACGAACTCGTCAAGCGTTGCGGCGTGGTCGGGCTCCATATGGTGAATAACAAGGTAGTCGGGCACGCGGTCGCCGAGCACCTTTGCAAGATTTTCAAAATAAACCTTTGCAACCGCCTTATCGACGGTATCAAAAACTGCTATTTTCTCGTCTTCAAGAACGTAGGAGTTGTAAGAAACACCGGCAGGCACAGAATAAACGCCCTCAAACATCGCAAGACGTCGGTCATTTCCTCCCACCCACGTAAGACAATCACTTATTTTTCTTATACAGTACATATATTTATCTCCGTATTGACAAATTTTAGTTTAGGGAAGCTCTATTTCACTAAGCTCCTTTTCGGGAAGCTTTTTATCTGTATCCGCCATCAGATTGCGTACCGATTGAGCCGATTTCTGCGGTGCTACGCAAGTTCCTGCACCCGCAACGCATCCACCGGGACAACCCATTCCCTCAATAAGACAGCCGTTTTTCTTACCCGCCTTAGCAAGAAGGAGCATCTTACGGCACTCATCAAGTCCGTCCGCATGCTCTATTTTGACCTCTGTTCCGGGGTAATACTCGTTGATACACTTGGTTATCGCCTCGGTAACTCCACCCGCATTTGCGTATCCGCGTCCTGCGGCAGTTGCCTCGGGAACAAATCCATCGTCCTCGATAGATGAGAGGTCTATTCCGCGAGCATCGAATATCGCGTCAAGCTCCTCAAAGGTTATAACGAAATCAACGTCGCTTCGCACGGTCATTCTTCCCGCCTCAAGCTTCTTTGCCGCGCAAGGACCGATAAATACGACACGCGCGTCGGGATCCTTTTGCTTTATGCTTCTTGCGGTTGCTACCATGGGGGTAAGCGCGTTGGATATTTCGTCTATCATATCAGGGAACTGCTTTTTTGCAAGCATTGCCCATGCAGGACAGCAGGAGGTGAGCATGAATGGCACCTCGCCCGTTGCCACCTTTTCTACGTAATGCTTTGCCTCGACCGCCGCGCCAACGTCCGCACCGATAGCAACCTCGTGCATATCCGCAAATCCGAGCGCCAGAAGTCCCCTCTTTATCTGTCCGAGCGTAACCTTATCGCCAAACTGACCTACTATCGCGGGCGCTACCTCGGCAACTACGCGGTCACCGCGTCTTATCGCAAGAATAAGCTGCAATATCTGCGACTTATCCGCAATCGCGCCAAAGGGACAAGCGACCATACACTGTCCACAGCCCACGCACATATCGTTATCTATTCTTGCCCTGCCCTGCGAGTCGGATTTTATCGCCTTTATACCGCAAGCGGCGGAGCAGGGGCGTTTTTTATGAGCTATCGCGTCGTAAGGACACGCCGCCTTACACTTTCCGCACTTGATGCACTTGGTCTGGTCTATCACCGATTTGCCGTCCACCATAGAGATAGCTCCCTTGGGACAGACCGTAGCGCAGGGGTGCGCCACACAGCCGCGGCACTGGTCGCTGACCTTATACACGTTGTCCTCGCACGCATCGCACGCGGAGGGAATGACCTGCATAAGCGGCGGCTCGTAATATTTATCGGGAATATTGCTCCTTGTAAGTCCGCTCGTAACGTGAACGGGCTTATCCTCGGGGCGCAAGGAAAGTCCCATAGCGAGTCGCACTCTCTCGGACGCTATGGCTCTTTCCCTATATATACTCTCTCTGTATTTGGGTTTTTCGTCGGGCGTTATAACGTAGGGTATCGCCTCGATATCGTTTCTTATGTTCTCATCGGCTTCGTATGCGACCTTTGCAAGCTCCTTGAATACGTTATGTCTTAACTGTCGCAAAGCCGTATTTATTCCTCTCATAAAAGCACTCCCCTTTCCTGAAATTCTGTCAGTATAACCTATATTTTAATTAACTGTTAATTATTTTCACCATAAACCGCGTCAAGTATTCCGAGGTCCACTCTCAAAAAAGCGACCGTCATATAAACGGTGACCGCCACGGCGATAACTGCGGTCAATATAACGGTGGGCGTATCCCATACCGTTCCGTATCCGCAGGTGGGAACGACCGCACCGCAGAAATTGAAAAGCCCGTGTACTACCACGCATAGCCAAACGTTCGCCGTTCTAAGCAGAATGACCGCGCACATAGCTCCGATCAGCGCAGAATATCCTATTTGCATCAGCACAGAGAGCGGCGAGCTTTCAAAAAGATTTATAAGATGTATAAGCCCGAACGCCGCGCTTGACAGAAGTATCGAGCAGAATATCCAACGTTTATCGCCGCGCTTTTTTTCAGCTATCCACAAAAACAGTCCTCTGAACGCCAGCTCCTCGAAAAAACCGATGCAAAGACATTCAAGTAACAAAAGCGCGATCATTGAGGGAGATCCGTTTATAGTCGCCTTGCCCGTTATCACGGGAATAAAGGGAAAATTGTTGATCGCCACCAAAAAAGCGGGCAAGCAAAATACAAGTGAGCGCAAAAACGGCGCTCTTACGGGATTCAGCACTCGGTATCCAAGATTTATCAGAATCAAAAGGAAAATAACTCCCCCTATAAACCGAGTTACCGTCATATCCACAAGAAACGATATATCCCCGTTACCTATGAGGGCTTCAACAAGATCCGAACCCCAAAATTCATATACCAGCAAAAGCACCATGCCCACGATGCACGCGATAAAGCAAATGCGCGTCCGAATCCTTGCGTTAGTCATCGGATTCCTCCCCTATCGGATGCTCGCAAACGGCGCAAAAGCGCTTTTTGCACTCCTTTTCAATAAATATCACTCCGACACCTACAAGCACAAGTATCAGCGCGACAAGCTGCGAGGGAGTCAACCATTCGACAACCGTATCTCCTCGGTAGTCCGCGCGCAGCTTTTCAATAGCAAAGCGCCAAATTCCGTATGCGATAAGGTATATGGGCAGATTATATCCGCTCTTTTCAAATACGCGCAAGGTAAGAAAAGCAAAGAGCAAAAGCAAGAATATCGCCTCAAAAAGCTGTGTGGGCACATATTTGTCATAGCCGAAATTGCCGTACATCTCGATGCCGTACCACGCATCCGTCAGCTGACCGTGACAGCAGCCCGCCGTAAGACAGCCGATTCTACCCAGCGCGTGCGCCAAGGTAATTCCCGTCACCGCGCAATCGGCAACGGAAAAGAACTGCCTTTTATGCGCTCCGTCTTGCGTAGCAAATCCGCCAAGTGCGAAATACATTATGAGAAATACCGCCGCACCGCCGACAAGTCCGCCGTAAAATGTGGCTCCCGTGCTTGCACTTATCTCAAAATTACCAAGCGTTTTTATGTTGTACAGCGCTTGAAACAATACCGCCGCGCCATAGCCGAGTATAACTCCGCACACGCCACAGACGATAGCCAGCTTTTGAACTCTGACCTTGATGCCGAGCTTGTCCGCAAAAGCTCCGAATATTGCAAAGCACGCGACAATTCCCGCACATAAGCATATATCGTAGAGTGTAAGCCCTAAAAATATAGGATTTGGATACATACGGACAAGCCCCCTTTCATATTCCGCAGAGTATTACTCGCCTGCGTTCATTCTCTTTTCTTCAAATTCTTCACGGGTTATAAGTATGCGGCGCGGCTTGTTGCCGTCGGGCGCACTTACAAATCCCATTTCTTCCATGCGGTCAATTATCTTTGCCGCTCTGCCGTATCCGACCTCTATTCTTCTCTGAAGCAGCGAGGTGGATATCTTACCTGCATCTATCGCAAGCTCAACTGCATCCCAGAACTTGGAGTCCTCGTCGCCCGAGCCACCCGAGAATGCAGCTCCCGAGCCGCCCTCAGCGGAGCTTCCGATGCTTGCCATAGCCTTGTCTATTGACGTTTCAAATTCCTGATCGTATCTTACGGGAGGATTGTTCGCCTTGACGTAGTTGACTACTGCCTCGACCTCCTCGTCGCTTACGAATGCGCCCTGAACACGTGCGGGCTTGGGTGCGCCTACGGGAGCGTAGAGCATATCTCCGCGTCCGCAAAGCTTTTCTGCACCAATGGTATCAAGTATAATTCTCGAATCCATACCCGACATAACGGTAAACGCGATTCTCGAAGGAATATTCGCCTTGATAAGTCCCGTAATTACGTTTACGGAAGGACGCTGAGTACCGATTATCAGGTGGATACCTGCGGCTCTTGCCTTCTGCGCGATACGCACGACTGCCGTTTCGACCTCCTCCTTTGCCGTCATCATAAGATCGGCAAACTCGTCGATAACTATTACCATTCTGGGCATATACGGCTTATCGGGATCGTTCTTTGTGATCTCGTTGTAGCCCGTGATGTTACGGACACCGACCTCCTCAATAAGCTCAAATCTCTTTTCCATCTCGTTGACGGCGGTATTGAGCGCGCCTGCCGCCTTCTTGGGATCACTGATAATACGGCAGCACAGGTGAGGAATGTCCTTATATACCTTAAATTCAACCTTCTTAGGGTCGATAAGCAGAAGCTTGACCTCCTCGGGCTTTGCGTGGTACAGAATACTCATAAGAATGGAGTTTATGCACACGGATTTACCCGATCCCGTAGTACCCGCAACAAGCAGGTGAGGCATCTTCTCTATATCGAATATTACGGGCTTGCCCGCAACGTCCGCGCCAAGACACGCGGCTATCTTACTCTTATGATTAGTGAATTCGGGGGTTTCGATAAGCGTGCGAAGCTTAACTGCCGAGGGCTTGTCGTTAGGCACCTCAATACCAACCGCCGCTTTGCCCGGAATGGGCGCTTCTATTCTGACTCCCGATTTTGCAAGTCCGTACGCAATATCGTCCACGAGATTTGCGATGGATCTTACTCTTACTCCCGCCTCGGGCTTGACCTCGTAACGAGTTATCGTAGGTCCGCACGAGCAGGTTATATCGGTTACGTTTATCTTGAAATCCGCAAGCACGTTACGGAGCAGCTCCGCGTTTTGCTCGATCTCGGCGGGATCACTTGAGTAGCGTCCGCTTCCCGCCTCCAGAAGATCAACGGGCGGGTACTTATATTCGGGCATGGGCAGCTTTACAGGGGGCTTGTCGCCTATGAAATACTCGTCCTTTTTATCGCCGTTTGCTGCTTCAAATTCTCTTGCGCTCTTTATGGGCTTGTCCTGAACAACGGGAGTGAATATCTCGCCCGTTTCAGTATCAACCTCCATCTCACCTTCATCGAATATCTCGCTTGCAAGATCATCAACCGCGCTGTATCCGCGCGCTTTTTTGCCCTTGTCTGACGGATCGGAGAACACCACCGTTCTCTGCTCGTCCTCACCGTCCGCGCCAAATCCGTCAGTGAATACCAACGCGGCGCCCTCCTCGTCCTCGTCCTCATATTCGGGGGCGTTGACCGTCACGGGAGCAGCACTCGATGCGCTCTTTATTCCGTCCATGTGACGCTTTTCCTCGAGTGTAAAGGCGGAAAGCTTAACGGTTTCAACTCCGTCACCGTCCTCCTCTGCGCCAACTATACTGATGTTACATTCGGGGCGCTTGTTCTTCTCGGCAAGCTCCTGTGCACGACGTGCCTCCTCAAGCTCCTTTGCCTTCTGGCGCTCAATTCGAGCCGTCTCTCTTTCCGCCTCACGCTCAAGTCGCTCTTTTTCTCTCTGCTCCGCGCGCTCGGCTCTTTCCTCTGCGCGTATTGCCGCGCGTTCAAGGCGTTCTTCCTCAAGACGCTCCTTTGCTTCAAGCGCCTTCTCTTCTTTTATTTCTTTTCTGATCTCCGCATTCTTTGCCATGGCTGCCTTGATCTTTTTACCTATCCAAGCTGCAACGTCAACGGGCGTTGTACCAAGCAGGAAGGTAACAAGCGGGATAAGCACCGCCAGCAAAACGAATATAGTTCCGCCTATGTTCAGTATATAAACGAACGCATAGCTTAAAAGTCCGCCGACGACACCGCCGCCGATGGATTTTGCTCCCTCATCAAAGAGCATTGCCACGTCACTTGTAAACGCCTCTCTGCCGTCACCGATATACGTGAACACGTGTATTATCGCCGAGATGACCATTGCGGTAACCACGGCTATAATAGCATTTATAGCCACGAATGAACGACGGTTGTAGTTCTTCCAGAATACAACGAAGCACCCGAGTATTACGGGAAGCACGTACGCCGCAGGGCCGAAAATTCCGAAAAGGATATTGCATATCCAGAATCCGACTATTCCCAGCGCGTGATCACTCTCATTTCCCGATGCACCAAGCTCGTTTCCGGGGTTGCATATTGCGTTGGCAATAAAGCAAATGAGCAAAAACAGAGCTACTACCGCCACTATGTAGGGTACGAGCTGATAAGCAAACGACGGCTTATCGGATTTCTGATTTGCGCGCCCCGTATCGTGTACGTTCTTCGGTACGGGCTTTCTTTGGTTGCTTGAATTTTTGTTTTTCTTAACGTCAGCCATTTATATGTCCTCTCTAATTTTGATCAGAATGATATTGCAGCTTGGCAGATAGACCAAATAAAGCGTTTTATGCATTTTTTGATAAATCTGTCGCATACTAACATTGCAGGCACCAAAAAACCGATGACACAATGCATATACACATACAGTATATCACAATTACTCGTCTTTGTAAAGATTTTTCTTATAATTTATCATAAATATTAAAATTTCTATTAATGCATGAGGACATTATGGCACAAAGAATCAAAAACGTATTTTTAGCGACGGTAGCGGCGATCGCGGGTCTTTGCAACGCGCTGATGGGCGCGGGCGGAGGAATTTTGCTTTCACTTACGCTATCAGGGCTTTTTTCGGATAAATTCAAGGACAAGCGCGACATATACGTCAATTCTCAAGCGGCTATGATACCCGGCTGCGCGCTGTCGTGCATTATATATTCTATGCGCGGAATGCTCAATACGGTGGGATTTTCACTTTTCGCCATTCCTGCGGCGGTGGGCGGTGCGGTCGGCAGCGTTTTACTGACACGTATGAAGATCAGATGGGTACAAACGGCATTTGCAATAATCGTTATATGGTCGGGCCTGCGCATGATAACGGGTGGATAAGCGTTATCAAAATAAAATAGCACAAATTTATTATCTTATGACAAGGGGTGAGATTATGGATCAAAGCAGTTCTGTAAGCGCGGCGGTATCTGCCGCAGTCGCCACCGTTATCGCCATTTTGTCGGGAATAGGTGTAGGAAGCGGGGGCTTGCTTGTGATATGGCTTACTTTTATTGAGGGAATGGGAATAGACGAGGCGCGAGGATTTAACCTTTTGTTCTTTATTTTCTCATCAGGGGCAGCGCTCGTTTTTCACATTATGAGAAAACGTCTGAAGCCCAAGCTCGTAGTAATATTAGCACTATTTGCGTGTGTAGGAACACTTGTAGGAACGTATCTCGGTACAATTCTCGATTCTGGAATAATACGTAAAATATTTGGCGGAATGTTGATGCTTTCGGGTCTGTATACCCTTTTGGGACGTAGAAGAAGGGATAGCTTATAATATAATATAGAAAATTTTGAAAAATTTCTCTAAACCTCTTTACAAAATAGAATTGTTGTGGTATAATATACTCTGCATAACGGCGGCACGGCTTCACGAGGCATAAGTCACGCCCGTAAAACTCCCCGCGAGATAACCAAAAGCGTGAGTTTCACCCTCTCGGTTGCTCTGCAGTCCGTATTTTGCAAAAATATTTTATTTTCGAAAGGTGAATACGAAAATGACAGCACAAGAAAAGCAGGCAATTATTGCACAGTACGCTATCCACGAGGGTGACACGGGCTCGCCCGAGGTACAGATCGCTATCCTCACTTACAGAATAGCTAACCTTACCGAGCACCTCAAGGGTAACCACAAGGACAACCACAGCCGTCGCGGCCTCTTTAAGATGGTTGGTCACAGAAGAAACCTTCTCAACTATCTTCAGAAGGTTGACATCGAAAGATACAGAGCTATCGTTGAAAAGCTCGGTCTGAGAAAGTAATAATTGTATAAGAAACGGAGTGGCTGTACTATACTTGTCACTCCGCTTCTTGCTGTAAAAACCCAACAATAATTTATCACGCGAGGGCTTTTAGTGCTTAAATATGCGTCCGTGCCAACGTGTATCGGGCTTGTATTTAAGTTCTAAAACTCCGTGTGATAGAAAATAAAAATATCAAAATGGAGGAATTAAAAATGTCCACTTCAATCGTAAGTTCCCAGATGGAATTTAAGAACCACAAGGTTTTCAAGTACACACTTGCAGGCCGTCCTCTCGTTATTGAAACGGGTAAGGTTGCAGGTCTTGCACACGGCTCCGTCCTCATCAGATACGGTGAGACCGCAGTTCTCTGCTGCGCTACGGCTTCCGAGAAGCCCCGTGACGGAATCGACTTCCTTCCCCTCTCCGTTGACTTCGACGAGAGAATGTACGCCGCAGGTAAGATCCCCGGCGGATACCTTAAGAGAGAGGGTAAGCCCTCCGAGAAGGCAATTCTCACCAGCCGTGTTATCGACCGTCCTATCAGACCCTTGTTCCCTAAGGATCTCCGTAACGACGTCGCTCTCACACTTATCGTAATGTCCGTTGATCCCGACTGTGCTCCCGAGGTTGCAGCTATGATCGGTGCTTCCACCGCGCTCGCTATCTCCGATATTCCGTGGAACGGACCTATCGGCGGAGTTCACGTAGGACTTATCGACGGCGAATACGTAATCAACCCCACCACCGAGCAGCAGAAGAAGAGCGATCTTCAGCTCACTGTTGCGTCCTCCAAGGAAAAGGTCGTTATGATCGAGGCAGGTGCTAACGAGGTTGAGGACAAGGTTATGTACGACGCTATCATGCTCGCTCACAAGGAGATCGGCGACCTGCTCGACTTCATCAACGCTATCGTTGACGAAATCGGTAAGCCCAAGTTCGAGTACCCCTCCTGCGGGCTTGATCACGATATGTTCGACAAGATATTCGACTTCTGCGAGAAGGACGTTATGTTCGCGCTCGACACCGACGACAAGACGGTACGCGACGCAAGAATGTTCCCCATCAAGGAGGCAATTCTTGAAAAGTTCACCGAGGAATACCCCGAGCTTCCCGGCATGATGGAGGAGCTTGTTTACAAGATCCAGAAGAAGATCGTTCGCCGTTGGTTGCTCGTTGATAAGAAGAGAGTTGACGGTCGTTCCATGAACCAGATCCGCGGTCTTGCCGCAGAGGTTGACGTTCTTCCCAGAACACATGGCTCGGGTCTGTTCACCAGAGGTCAGACTCAGGTGCTCACAGTTGCAACACTCGGTACTCTCTCCGAGTCCCAGATGCTCGACGGTATCGACTCTGAGACCAGCAAGAGATATATGCACCACTACAACATGCCCGGCTTCTCCACAGGTGAAGCAAAGGCAGTTCGTTCTCCCGGACGCCGCGAGATCGGTCACGGAGCACTCGCAGAGAGATCTCTCGTTCCCGTTCTTCCCTCCGAGGAGGAATTCCCCTACGCTATCCGCCTTGTCTCCGACGTAGTTTCCTCTAACGGTTCTACCTCGCAGGGCTCGGTTTGCGGTTCTACCCTCGCACTTATGGCGGCAGGCGTTCCGATCAAGGCACCCGTTGCAGGTATCTCCTGCGGTCTTATCACCGCAGAGGACGGCTCTTGGGATACTATGATAGACATTCAGGGACTTGAAGATTTCTATGGCGACATGGACTTCAAGGTTGCAGGTACCAAGAAGGGTATCACCTCCATTCAGATGGACCTCAAGATCGACGGTCTTACACCCGAGATTATCGCAAAAGCGTTCGAGCAGACCAAGGCAGGACGTGAGTACATCATCGACGAGGTAATTCTCAAGGCGATCGAAGCTCCCAGAGCAGAGGTTTCCAAGTACGCACCCAAGATGACCTCCTTCAAGATTGATCCCGATAAGATCAGAGAGGTTATAGGTAAGGGCGGCTCCGTTATCCAGAAGATCTGCGCTGAATCCGGCGCTAAGGTGGATATCAACGACGAGGGCGTTATCTGCATCGCGGCTGTAAACGGCGAGTCCGCTGCAATCGCAAAGGCAATGATCGACGCTATCGTATTCGAGCCCGAGGTTGGCTGCACCTACAACGCAACCGTTGTAAAGATCCTTGCAAGCAAGGATAAGCCCAATGAGGACATCGGATGCTTCGTTGAGTACGCTCCCGGTAAGGAAGGCATGGTCCACATCTCCAAGATCTGCGACCGCAGAATAAACAAGGTTACAGACGCAGGAATCGACGTTGGCTCGGCAGTTAAGGTTAAATACATGGGCCTTGACAAGAAGGGCAGAATGGACTTCTCCATGAAGGACGCCAACAACTGATAAAAGCAAAAATGCGGGAAGGGCTTAACAAATTCCCTTCCCGACCAATAAATAAAAAGAGAGGATAAAAATATGAGCTTTCTCGAAAATATCGACAAAAACAAATTGCAAAAGATCGTGCTTATCGTAATTTCTGCTCTCACTCTCGCGGCAATCACTCTTCTTTTGACTATTATAGTAATGAGCATCAGCCCCAAGTCCCCCACGGTTGATCAGGAAATAGAATTCAAAACCGTTGCGGTTGAAAATAAGGATGTAAATACGGGCACGCTTATATTGGCAGACGATGATCATCCCTATACTCCCAATGAGCAATGGCTTGATCTTGTGGACTGCAAGAATTACAGAAATCAAGCCCTTGGCCTAACAAAAGAAGAAGCTGACAGCAAAGACACCGCTTTGTATGCGAAGAAGAAATATTTGCCTTATGAAGATATGATGCTCAACTCTGTCGCAATGGAACAGGCGCATAAGATGCTCATCGATACGATTGCAAGCGTTGAAGATGATAACGTTAGCGGCTCTATTACCATCGACGGTGCATACGCTATCCAATATAATGTCTCCCCAGATCTCGATGAGTTCAAAACAGGACTTTTGTTATTCCTTTCCGACTCAACATCTGATGGCGGGGCTCATGTCAAGCTGCCCGATGCCTATGCGACCTGGCTCAAAGCAAACGCCGCAAAGTATGGCTTTGTTGAAAGCTTCGAGGACGCGTACAGATACGTAGGTGTTACCCACGCAACGTACATGGCACAAGAAAAGCTTTCGCTCGCTGACTACATCAACTATCTCAAGAAGAATCACAGCGCAGACCAGAAGATGCTTCAGATCGGTGACTATGGCGTTTACTACGTTTCCTGCAAGACGGGCGACAGCATAAATGTTCCCGCTAACAACGAGTACACCATCTCGGGCACTAATGAGGGCGGCGTTATCGTAACTGTTAAGCTTAAATAAGTCGAGCTAATATTCATTGCCCGTGTATCCGTTGATGCACGGGCAAAAATAAACCGATTCCCTTTTACAAAGGAGAAAAATCATGAAATATTTTACACCCGAATGGTATAACGATACGGTAGTTTCGCAAATGTGCTTTCAGCTTCGCAAAACGGGCAAGGCGGCAGCTTTTTCCGAGAAATTCTTTGAGCGACTCTACGCCGTGGAAAAAAGAGCGTTTCTGAAACATTCAAAACGCGCTGCAAAATTTGAAAAGCGCGCCTTTGATGCATCAGAAGCGTCATCACAGTTTGATGCAAACTACGAGGAAAATTTAGCGTTCGTCAAGAAAAATCTGCCCGAGGAGCTGCTCGCTACCGTCGCAGATATAAGAGTTCTGGCTCTCGGAAGCGCGGGCTACGACGTGGCTTACGCGATAGCTCGCTATTGCGGTCAGGTCAACAGAAAATGTGAGAGCATCGAAGCGGAATATCAGTCAGAGCTTGAGAAAATTGCCGAAAAGCTTGGTTGGGCAACGGTAAATTCGCTCGAATACCTCGTCGGAGCACCTATTGCAACAGTCGAGCAGACCGAAAGCGGTGTTACGGTAACCACCTCACCTGAATATTCGGGAAACGCGTACAAAATAGAGCTTAACGGTGGAAAAATCGACGGGATAGCGCAAAGCGTTATCGGTGCGACCGTGATACAGCACGAGCTTGCACAAAACGGTGATGCGTTCAGCTTTGGACTTTTGTGCAGTGACAAAAATTCCAATATAGTTTCGCTCGACATAACGGCAAACGGTGTGGAAATATCGGAAATCGCCTGAAGCTGACAAAAAATTCCCTTGACATAGCAGAAAAAACATAGTATAATAGATTGGCTTATCAGTACGAAAGGAGGTACTCGCATGGCTGACAGTAAAGGCGGCGTAAAAATCGTCGCACAGAATAAAAAGGCATATCACGACTATTTCGTTGAAGAAAAGTTTGAGGCGGGTATCGAGCTTTTCGGAACGGAGGTCAAGAGCATTCGCGCAGGCAACGTAAATCTTAAGGATTGCTATTGCGATATAAAAAACGGGGAGCTGTTCGTGATAGGTATGCACGTAAGCCCCTATGAGCACGGCAATATCTTTAACCGTGATCCGTTGCGCCAGCGCAAGCTGCTTATGCATAAGCGCGAGATAATGCGCCTGCACGGTCAGGTCGCGCAAAAAGGAATGTCGCTTATTCCCCTCTCTCTTTATTTCTCACGATCACACGTCAAGGTGGAGCTGGGACTGTGCAGAGGTAAAAAGATGTACGATAAGCGCGATTCCATCGCCGCACGCGACGCAAACCGCGAGATCGACAGACGAATGAAGGACATAAACAGATAATACGGCAAAATGCCGTCCCTTACATCTTTATTTATTACGCGCCTCGCGCGCCTATGGGGGTGTAATGGTTTCGACGGGGATTTTGAGGTATGATAAGCGGGTAGAGCTGAGTAATCTCTTTAACTGCTCAAACTTAAAAAATAAACGACAACAATACAGTTGCAATGGCTGCCTAATCGTTAACTCCTTCGGGAGTTTTCGATGGCAGTGCCGCGGTCTGCGGACCGCCCGTTCCTCCTGAGAGGACCACGACTCAGGACTGAGCGTCATTTTAGTGGTGCACGTGAACCGAGATCCGAGATCGTATCGGTCATGCAATAGATTTCTGCTCCTACGCGCCGCCTGACCGTCGGCGACGCGCGGGAAAAGCGTTAAAGACGTTCTGCACCCGGAGAAAGTTGTATCAAGAGATTTTCGGACAGGGGTTCGATTCCCCTCATCTCCACCAAAATCAAAGAGGACCACCTCATGTGGTCCTCTTTGATTTTGCTTGCAGCTTGACGAATCTGAACCCCCTACCAGCCGATCGTTGCGCTTGCGCAACTGTCGGCTCGGTATTGGACGTGCGTAAATAAAACAAACGCCTAAAACAAGCTACCGCGCACGTGAGGGTTCAGATTCCCCGGGCTTGCAACTTAATATTCCCACGTACTTGCCTTAACATTTACCACCTCGTGTGGTCCTCTTTGATTTTGCTTGATCTGCCCCCCTTCCAAGTGCGTAGCACTTGGTATTGGACGTGCGTAAATAAAGCAAACGTCTAAAACAAACTACCGCGCACGTGAGGGTTCAGATTCCCCGTATTTGCAATTTTATACTCATCTTATCTTCTGTTATCTTGGCTTTCTTGCGAAATTGATATTTTTTTTGCAAAATATTGCAACATTTTTCAAATTATGTTATAATAAACCATAAGGCAAAACCGAAAGGACTGCTTATAAATGAAAAAAAACTTAAAAGAAAGATTGATAAACAGAAAAATCAAGAAGCCAAACCCCATTCTCATGACAATGTCAATGTGTGTGCTGGGCTTTCTTTGCAAGCTATATCGTGTCAAATTCAGCTACGACTACGACCCAAAATCCATCAAAAATCAGCCGACGATCATGCTTTCATCACATGCGTCGCGACTTGAGTTTGTTTATACGCTTTACGGATTTGGCCGCCGTGACGTAAATATGGTTTGCGGATACCAGAATATACTAAAAAAAGGACTCTACCATCTCTTTTTAGGTCTTGGCGTAATATCCAAGTACCTCTATCAGCCCGACGTCACCTCAGTAAAGCACATGCTCAAGATTTTAAGACGCGGCGGTGCGCTCGGTCTTTTCCCCGAGGGAATACAGTCGAGTAGTGGAAGCACTCACCCCATCAATCCTGCTACGGCACAATTCATCAAGCACAGCAAGGCAAACATCGTAATTGCTACATCTCAAGGCGCATACCTTGCCACCAACCGCTACTCGTCGGACCGCAAAAAAGGATATATAGGCATCAGTTACAGCTTGGTATTCACCCCCGATATGCTGAGCGAGCTGAGCGAGGAACAGATTTATCAGCTGATGCTACAAAAGATAAGCTACAACGATTTTAAGTTCAATAAGATCGCTCGCCACAAATACGTGGGCAAAAAGCCGAATGCGTACGGAATTGACAAGATACTCTACAAGTGCCCCGATTGCGAGGAGGAATACACCTTGCGCGTTGAGGATGACACGGTAGTATGTAAAAAATGCGGCTTTGCCGTACAAATAAACGAATATTACGACCTTATCGGCATAAACGGAAAAACTCCCCCGTCAGATATAGACGAATGGTATAAATGGCAACGAAATCACGTTCGCCGACAGATCGAGGACGACGGTTTTGAGCTGCGACTGCGCGGAAATCTATGCACCGTCAAGCTTGACAAATTAAGAAAATCTCCCAATGACAGAATGATTTTATCCTCCGGCGAGGCAAAGCTCTCCCGCAACGGACTTTGCTTTACGGGAGCTATGGACGGTCAGATCGTCGATTTTGACTTCCCTGCCAAAGCGATCTATTCACTTACATTCTCCACAAAGGGATTTTTGGAGTTCTATCACAACAACGATTATTACATAATAGTCCCCGAAAACAAGGAGCAGTGCCTTATCAAATGGACATTGGCATCCGAGGAAATACATAATCTGTACGACGATAAGTGGAGAAACGCTTGCGCGGACGTTTATAATTATAGCGAGGAATTAATATATGGGTAAATCTACAGAATTAGACGTAAAAGTAAAATTCGGACTTAAAAGCTTTATTACAGTCGTTGCAATACTTGTGGTGGTACTTATCGCCGTTGGTGTTCTTACGTTTGTAATACCCGCAGGGCGATACACCGTTTATACGACCGACCAATCCAAAGCAGACCAACCGTTTTACACCTACACTACCGACCCATCTCTTAACAATCAAATAGTAATTGACTCATTCCGCGAGCTTACAGGCGAGGAAAACACCTCACGCCTTCCCGCTTGGCGCTGGATCATCGCTCCGTTTGAGGCAATGTTTTTAGGAAGCAGCAGCTCCAATATGCTGATGATAATTGCTCTTTTGCTGGTACTCGGCGGCACGTTCAAGGTGCTTGAAGAAAGCGGAGGACTCGTTTCGCTGGTAAGAGTGATTATGAACAAGCTCCAGTCCAAGCGATTTGCTGCCATTTGGGCTATCACCGCCGTTATAATGATCTTATCTGCGGTGTTCGGTCTGCAAGAGCAACTCCTTATCCTATATCCCGTATTCGCTATGCTTTGTATGGCGCTCAACTGGTCGCGCTTTACGGCTATTTCCTTTGTTTTGATAGCATCGGGCGTTGGCTTCACCACGGCTATCACCAATCCCTTGACTATCGGCACGGCATCTATCGCCGCAGGAGTAAGCGTAACCGACGGACTGTGGTACAGATGCATAATCTTTTGTGTAATGTACGTTATCACCTCGCTGTTCTTAACGTATTTGGCAAAGCGCGATGAAAAGAAGGCAGTCGAGAAATTTGACGTTCAAGGATTTGTAACGGTTTCCACAGAGGAGCATACCGAGGACGTCCGCAAATCCAAAATGATAATCATACTGTTCTCTATTGCGCTTTTGTCCGTTATCATAACCACGTCGATAGCTTCGCTCAGATCTCTTGCTATGGTGTTTATGGCTGCCGCGTTCATAATAGGCACCGTCATCATAGGACGGCTTCTGCTCGGCTCCTATCGCCGTCTTGGTATAAGCTTTGTAAAGGGTGTTAAGGACGTTCTGCCCTCGATCGTGATCATCATGATCGCATTCGGAATTACTTATATCGCACAACAAGGAAATATATTACATACTATTTTCTATTATTTCTATAATTCCGTAACAAATATTTCTCCGTATCTCGCGGTCATAATTTTGTACGCCTTTGTGCTTATAATTGAATTTTTCATTCCCAGTGCATCTGCAAAGGCAGTCTTGATAATACCTATGCTGACATTGGCTCCCATAGACGGAATCAGCACGACCGTCATTATACTGACGTATTTGTTTGCTGACGGATACACAAACGTTTTGTATCCCACGTGCGGCACTCTGCTCGTAGGTCTGGGACTTGCAAACGTGAGCTTCGCGGAATGGTTCAAGAAAACAATACTGTTCCAGCTCTTATTGATGGCAATATCGATCGCATTCCTGATGCTGGCGGTATTTATAGGACTTTAAAAAGTATAATATTCCTCAAAGGGAGAGGCGTGTGCCTCTCCCTTGATTTTATCGATATAGGCAAAAATTATTGACTTTTTTGGCATTGTGTGCTATTATTATACTAACGGAATTAATATGAAAGGAATTATCGTTATGAAAAAGCTTTTATCCGTAATTATTTGCGCATGTCTTGTATTATCCATGTTCACGTTCGTTGCGTGTGACGTAGCAGACACAGAAAAGGAAGAAACCTCCTCAAGCGCTACCACAAATGAACAAACCTCCGCAGAAGCCGAGAGCAACACCGACGGAGAAACCACAACAGGCACCGACGAGTCTTCCTCTGATGAAACCTCCTCTGTTACCGAGAGCAACGGCACAGGCAATAATGAGGAAACTACAACTGCGGCTCAACAGGGCGGCAACAACAACCAAGAAGTCACCACCGCAGCTCAGCAGGGCGGCAGCAACAACCAAGAAGTCACCACCGCGGCTCAACAGGGCGGCAGCAACAACCAAGAAGTCACCACCGCGGCTCAACAGGGCGGCAACAACACAGAAAATGATGATAGCGGAAGTAATAATCCTCCGCAAAACGTTTCCAACGCATATAACGTTTATATGAACGCTGTAAATGCGCTCAACAATGCAAGCAATTACACTGCTACAGTCCTCCAAACTGTAAACTATACCATGGCTGGCGGA
>JAZRFU010000008.1:0-3341 GCA_045643865.1 Eubacteriales bacterium | reverse complement strand
AAAAGCGCGCCGAATATGAGCAGTGCGGCGAGGAAAACGAGGATAAACAAGGTGTTGTTATACGCCGCGGCATAGTATTTGACGATATTGCCTTCAAGGAATATTCTATACAGATTGAACAGAAAATGCACCACCATACAGGCAGCGAGTGACTCCGTGGTGTAGAGCACGAATACCAAAATCAAGCCAACAGCAAGGGCGGCAAGAAGCGACGCCAAGGATAGCTCAAAGGATAAAAGTGCGCCTGACGCAACGCAGATAAACACGCCGAGCGACTGACTTATCTTGCTCACCCGTTCTAACACTATTCCGCGTAAAAGTATCTCGTAAAGCACGGATGGGACTAACGCGTAGCAGAGAATGAGATACGGCGCGCTGACAGAAAAATCATTCTGTCCTACCGCGAACGTTCCGAGTAGCGCGAAGCCCTCGCTGACGGGCGGAATATCTCCAAGCAACACGGCAAAAAGGAGAGATACGCACGCCATAAACGGCACGGTAAAGATTATAAAGAAGATATATCTGCTCTCTATTTTCCGTAATTTCAGCTCTTTGGCAACGACCTTTGGCTTGGCGTCGGGATAGAGCAGCATAATGGCGAGATAGCAAGGGATCGCTATGGCTATAAGCTGCACAATCATTGGCGCTAAAAGGTTGTCTGAAAAGGGAAATACGAATTTATCAAGCACGAACGCTATCAGCGCTATCACGGAGCAGACAGCAAGCAAGAGCATAGGGAGCGCCGGCTCTGACACCGACTCATAGACCGTATTCTCGCGCAATTTGCGGTTTTTATCGTTTTTCATTTTTTATTTTATCCTTGGATTTTGTTGATTTGTTGGCACGGTTATTTTGCGAACACGGAGCGCTTGATGCTATCGGCGACCTCGGCGTTACAAAGGCACTTGACAAGCTCCAGACCGAAGTCAAACGCCGCGCCCATACCCTTTGCAGTTACTACGTTGCCGTCGCGAACGACGGTGTTTTCCGTATCAATATTAGCGCCGACAAGCTCGTCCTCAAATCCGGGGAAGCAGACCGCGCGCTTGCCTTGAAGCACGCCTCGGTGACCAAGCACGAGCGGAGCGGCACATATCGCCGCCAAAAAAGCGCCATTTTTGTAAGCTGCGCGCACAGCCGCGTCAACTATTCGGGATTTATCGAGATTATCAGAGCCGGGCATGCCGCCGGGCAGAATTATCATGTCGGGCTTGGCGTCGCGGAACATAACGTCGGGAATGTCTGCCTGAACGACTATTCCGTGCGAGCCGCGAACGGTGTCCTTGCCGCCCACACCGACCGTTGTGACCTCCAGCCCTGCGCGGCGCAATATATCAAGAGGGCAGAGCGCCTCGACCTCCTCAAATCCGTCTGGTAAAAACATGTATATCATAAAAAAGCCCTCGCATTTCCAAAATCTTTGTTATTAAATCCATTATATCACGCATATTTGGCTTTGTCAATCGAAACAGGCGGCGGTTTGAGTCCCGTGCGAAAAAAATAATAAAAAAATGAGTTTTTTGTATTGACTTTTAACGAAATAAGTTTATAATAGTTTTTGGTGTTTATTCGCGCGCGTGTGCGAGAAAGAAGGTGATGCGCCAATGAATAAAATCAGTAAAAAAATAGAAATGGATATGACGGAAGGCCCGTTGCTTGGCAAGATAATAAGATTTGCTCTGCCGCTTATAGCCACGGGACTTTTGCAGGTGTTATACAATGCCGCCGACATGATAGTGGTGGGCAATTTCTCGCCGTCGGGCAGCTTTTCGATGGGAGCTGTCGGTGCTTGCGGCGCGCTTATAAATCTCATTGTCAATCTTTTTATGGGACTTGCGGTGGGCGTTGGAATATGCGTGGCTCAAGCGATAGGCGCGAGAAGAGAGGAGGACGTACACAAGCTCGTCCATACGGCGTTTTCCGCGTCGCTTATTTGCGGAATAGGCGTCGGCATTGTGGGCTTTATGCTCGCCGAGCCGCTACTGTTGCTTATGGGAACTCCTCAAACGGTGCTCGTTGAGGCAGTACCATACATGAAGGCGTATTTTGTGGGCGCGCCCGCAATGCTCGTATATAACTTTATGGCGGCGGCGCTTCGCTCGTCGGGCGACTCCAAGCGTCCGCTCATGTTCCTTGCATTATCGGGACTTCTTAACGTTGCGGTCAATATCCTCATGGTCGTGGGCTTTGGACTTGGCGCGGTGGGCGTCGGAATAGCGACCACGGTGGCACAGTACTCGTCGATGCTCATGATAGTCATATACATGGCGCATATGCGCGGTGCTTGCCGATTTGAGATAAGAAAAGCGAAAATAGATAAAAATCAGCTTGTTATGATAGTCAGAAACGGTCTGCCCGCGGGCATACAGTCAACCGTTTTCTCGATTTCAAACGTGCTCATACAGTCCACAGTCAATTCTTACGGCGACATCGTCGTTGCAGGCAACGCCGCGGCAGGAAACCTCGAGGGCTTTGTCTGGGTGGCTATGAATGCCATGCACCAATCCACGCTTACAGTCATCGGTCAGAACATGGGAGCCAAAAAGATCGAGCGAATCAAAAAGGCGGCGCTTATCTCCGTTGCTTGCGTAGCGGTCATAGGACTTGTAATGGGATTGTCCATATATTTTCTGCACGAGCCGCTTCTTTCAATATACGAGCCGGGTAATACGGTTCACAATATTGCGGTGCGCGAGGCGGGAGCCAGACGAATGGCGGTCATTTCCACAATGTATTTTTTGTGCGGTATTATGGACGTGCTGACGGGAATGCTACGAGGCATGGGACGGTCAACGCTACCTATGATAACCTCGATATTCACAACCTGCGTGCTCAGAATCGCGTGGATATTGACGGTGTGCCCGATGTTCCCAAGCGATATAGGAGTGCTTTATATGTCGTATCCTGTGACTTGGGTCATCTCTATCGCGGCAAATCTTATCTGTTGTTCCGTCATCTACAAAAAGGAAAAAAGACGGTTTGCGGCAGAATTTGCGCCTGCGGTTGCGACAAATGGATAAAAATGAGCGGCAAAACGCTCCTAATTTGAAATTTTTGCGCAATATCTCTTGATAAATGCGCCAAAATATGTTAAACTATAATTTGGTAAATAAATTACGCGCGTATGCGCAGTCAAAAATATGAAAGGCGGAATTAAAAATGACCTACAACAAAAAGTCTATTGAAGACGTTGAGATCAAGGCGGGCCAGAAAGTATTCGTACGCTGCGACTTTAACGTACCCAGCAAGGACGGCGTTATCACGTCCGACAAGAGAATAGTAGAGGCACTCCCCACCATCAAGTATCTTATGGCAAAGGGCGCAAAGGTTATCCTTGCATC
>JAZRFU010000007.1:0-10674 GCA_045643865.1 Eubacteriales bacterium | reverse complement strand
GCGGCATACGCGGCGTTGCACGAATTTGCAGCGGTAGTGCCGATATGCGCTAAAAACGGTAAGGGAGTTGACGCGGTGCTTGACGAGTGCGTGCCATTCTTGCAGGAATCGGAATTTTTCTTCCCTGAGGACATGGTGACGGACCAGTCGGAGCGTCAGGTTGCGGCAGAGGTCATACGCGAGAAGCTTTTGCGCACGCTCAACAAGGAAATTCCGCACGGAGTTGCGGTTGCAATCGAAGAATTTAAGGATGAGGGCAGCTTGGTCAGCATACGCGCCGAGATATACTGCGAAAAGGCATCTCATAAGGGCATAATCGTGGGCAAAAACGGCGAGGAGCTTAAAAGAGTCGGCTCATATGCCAGAGCAGACCTCGAAGCCATACTCGGAGCAAAGGTGTATCTTAACCTCTGGGTAAAGGTCAAGGAGAATTGGCGCGACAGCCAGAGAGGCATAACAGATTTCGGATACACCGAGGACTAAACTTACTCAAAATACTGCTTTAAGGAGGGGATACCGTGGCATTTGCGACCGACGGAGTTATAACGCGCGTCGTTGACGTGGGCGTCAGCGATAAGCTTTTGCACATAATAACCGCCGATCACGGACGAATCGCCGTTATGGTTAAGGGCGGACGCTCACCAAACGGCAAGAACACGGCGGTATCTCAGCTTTTCACTTACGGAAATTTTGAGATAGGAAAGAGCAATTCGATATATTGGCTTCGGGGCGGCTCGGTCATAAATCCGTTTTACGACCTGTCCACCGATATAGTCAGAGTTTCGCTTGCGTCTTATCTTTGCGACCTTGCAAACGAGCTGACCGACGAGGAGGACGAGGGAAGCGGCGAAATAATGCGCCTCTTGCTCAATTCGCTCTATCTGCTTGGCAGAGGAGAGAAGGATATGCGACTTATCAAGGCGGTATTTGAATTCCGCGCTGCAACCATCTCCGGATATTGCCCTGAGCTTGCGTATTGCGCGTACTGCCGCGCAAAATACTCGGATTTTATGTATCTTGACGTTATGGGCGGTAAGCTGGTGTGTACTGACTGTATGGCAAAGCGCAACGGCAAAAGGGTGGAAATATCAAAGGTGTTTGAGGATATGCCCGAGGCAAGCATAATGTGCGGACTTACCCCGTCGGTGCTTGCGGCGATCAGGTTTATCAGCGGAGCGCCGTCCAACAAAATATTTTCGTTTGGCATAAACGACGACACAGAGCTTTCCGACCTTGAGCGCGTGGCAGAAACGTACATAACAAGCCACCTCGGCAGAAGCTTTGATTCATTGGATTTTTATAAGGCGATAAGATAAAATCCCGATAAATTGGGATTTATCGGGATGTTACGGGGGAACACAGTTCGCCCCTACGGTTGAAAGATAACGTCACTCCCATACCCGTAGGGGCGAACTGTGTTCGCCCGTTTATGTCCCCGGCAAATCAAAATTTGAAATATATGGATTCTAACAAAATATCCGCTACGATAGCCGTAGCGGATATTTATTTATAATTCTCGGACAACAATATCACATTCTTTGCCGATTTTCTTTGCATATTGTATAACGGATAGTGTTCCTTTGGATTTTCCATCCCAGAACACGATAATTTTATCTGCATAATCGACAATTTTTTTGTTTCTGATAATGGGCGCGGCACGACCATAAATGTTATATTCAGGCATAAATTCGGTTAGCTTAATTCCGTTTTCACGTGCAAATTTTGCGGCACATTGATCTACACCAACGGCACCGCCAGACACTATTTCGTCTTTGAGCGAAACATAACTCGATAAATTATCTACTGTAATATTTCTTGATCCAACAATAGCAATTTTCATAAAGTAATCTCCAATCTCAAAAAATGTATACTTGTTTCAAGTATACTTACAACATTATACCACAAAATAATCTTAAAATGTACTTATATTAAGTTTTTTAGGAGATTTTTATGAGAAACAAGAAAAATAAGCATCTTGGAATAGAGATCGATCCGGAGCTCCACTACAAATTGCACTATATATCAAAATATTACGGACGTTCTGCAAATGGGGAGATACTTTACCTGATACGTCAGGAAATAAAAGCGTTTGAAAAACTCGAAGGAGAGATAGAAATACCCGCAGAGCAGTAACCGTCCGCTTTGCTTATAAATGAAACACATAAAAGGCACTTACACCGATATTGGTATAAGTGCCATATGTTTTTTATCCAAATCTTCTTTTCCTTTTTTTAGCTTTTGGCTTTATACTTCCCATAAGCGCGCCGAGCAGAGAAAAGCCGACGGCGCATAGGTGAAGCATCGCGCCCTGCCAGAATGAATAGCCCGATGAGGGCGCGGTGTAAAGCACGAGCGAGAGCAGCATCATAAAAAGCATGCACACGCATCCGCAAACGACACCGCACGCTACGGGTGCATCTGCTGTCTTTTTTGCGCTTACAAGTCCGCCGATGAATGATGACGGAAGCAGCGCGAGCAGAGCCAGAGGGAAAATAAGAGTGTCGGGATCGGGATTAGAATACGCTATAAGGCAACCGAGGGTAACAAGCGCAATACCCGAAACGGTAAATGCTGCGAGTCCCCACAGGGAGTTTTTGAGTACCGCTGCAAAAAGCGGCGTATCGTCTGCTGTGTTCTTTGATCCGATAGGGAGTGATTGCGCGCGTCGGACAGCGGGCACGCCACCCCGCCCGCTCTTGTGCCGAGTGTTTATATCCATATAAAAATGCCTCCGTAGATATACTTGGTTGAAGTATATGAATACGAAGGCATATTTATTACATTGCGCTGAACTTATCAGTCAACCGAATCCTCGGCCTTTACGTCAACCTTGGCAACTGCCGATTTGAGAATACGGATCTTGGTTCTCTCGCGGCTGGTCTCGATAACGCAGGTCTCGTCCTTTATGCTTACGACCTTACCGATAATACCACCGATAGTGGTTATCTCATCGCCAACCTGAAGGCCATTTCTCATAGCGGCGGTTTCCTTTTCCTGCTTTTTCTGGGGGCGGATGCCGAAGAAGTAAAAGACAACGACCATAGCAACCAGCATAACTACGGTGATTATCGTAGAGCTGGCGTTGTTCGTATCTGCAAGAAGTACGGGGAAATTAATCATTTTTTTATCCTTTCTGTTTGCTTTTGCATTTTTATATCTCCTATATTTTACTTGGAAAGGGAGTAAAATTCAATTAACTATTTGTAAATTTTTTGCGTAACTACCGTTTTTCAAGATGTGTGCAAGTCAAAATATGCTCAAATTTATCAAAAAATGAAAAAAATGACGCAATCCCTTGCAATTTACATAGCGGTGTGCTATAATATACAATGTATAATAATATGAATTGACGCGTATGCGCGTTCACAGTGAAGAAGAAAGCAGTATGGAAAAGAAAAAATATCTTGAATGTGGAAAAATAATAAACACGCACGGAGTGTGGGGCGAGGTCAAGCTGGAATCGTTCTGCGACACACCGAAGGTGCTATCGGAGCTTTCGCGCGTTTTTGTGCGAGAGGGTAACTCGTATAAGCAAATAAAGGTTTTGAAGACGTCGGTGTTCAAGCAGTTTGTTATAGCAACGCTTGAGGGCGTTAGCGATATGGATACGGCTATTGCCATGAAGGGAACTGTCCTTTACGCCGCAAGAGAGGACTTCAAGCTTGACGAGGGCGACTATTTTATCGCCGATCTTATCGGACTTGACGTTATAGACGACGAGAGTGGACACGTCTACGGCAAGATAGCAGACGTTATCAACCGCGGCGCTTCGGATATTTACGTGGTAAAGACCGCAGGCGGCGAGCGAATGATGCCCGCAGTGCCCGAATTCGTGAAGAAAATAGACGTTGACAGCGGAATATTCGTCAAGGTTATCCCCGGACTCTTGTCCGATGACTGACAACGACTGAAAAGGAAATAAAATGAGATTTGATATAATGACACTCTTTCCCGATATGGTGGGGAACATTCTGTCCGAAAGCATTATCGGCAGGGCGCAGAAAAGCGGAGCGGTCGAGATAAACCTATACAATATAAGAGATTATTCGACCGATAAGCACCGCCGCGTTGACGATACACCGTACGGAGGCGGAAAGGGAATGCTTATGATGGCGCCGCCGATATACAATTGCTACAGCGCCATATTGGAGGACCAGAAAAACGCAGGATTTGAGCCGCAGAGCCGCCGTGTGATATATATGTCGCCGGCAGGTAAGGTGCTCAATCAGAAAAAGGCGGAGGAGCTGGCAACGCTCGATAACGTCATAATTCTTTGCGGTCACTACGAGGGCGTGGATAGAAGAATAATCGACGAGATAGTCGATGAGGAGATCTCCATAGGAGATTTTGTGCTGACGGGAGGAGAGATCCCCGCGGCGATACTTGTGGACTGTGTTTCCCGACTTTTGCCGGGAGTGCTTTCCGATCCCGAGTGCTATGAAAAGGAAAGTATATCGTCGGGAATGCTTGAATATCCGCAATACACAAGACCGTATGAATTTCACGGTGTGAAGGTTCCTGACGTGCTTATATCGGGACACCACGCCAATATTGATAAATGGCGTGACGAGAGCGCAAGACGGCTGACTGAGGAGCAACGTCCCGATTTGCTGGAAAAACAAGAAAAATAAAAAACTGACGTATGAGTCAACACACGGTTGACGGAAAGGAGGAAGACTTGGCAGCTAATAAAATCAAACGCAAAAGACGGCATACACCGTCGCTTTTGTGGGGGGCGGTAGATTCGTTTACGGCGCGCATATATACGTTTTTTACGCGCGGAAGAGTAGGAAAGAGTCTTTCCTCTAAGGATACGCTTTGCAAGCAGAGCTTTTTGGCGAACATGTTCAATAAAAACCGTGCGGATAGCGCTGTGGCAGACGGATTTGGAACGGCGTTAGAGCAAAGCTCGGTTTCACGGTTTTTGCGTCGGTTCAGTACGTTTTTGGCATCGCTGAAGCTCAATGTTTACGGATTTTTCCTGACATTTTACGGAATCACCGCGGCTTTGATGGGCTATTTGTCGGTGCTTATGGGAAGCACGTTGTCAAGCGAAATATACGTTATGATAACGTCGGGAATTATTGCCTTGTGCGGTATCCCCCTTATCTTTTCGGGAAATACTGCGGCGCAGGCAATCTCCCGAAGCAAGTTTATGAGAAAGGTAGTGTTGGATTTCTTCGACGTTCCCGAGGAAAAGCTGAACACGCCCAAGCAATACGGCAGAACTGAGAGCATATTTATAGCGGCGGTTGCCGCGTTGGCGCTTGGAGTGTTAACGTATTTCTTTGATCCGATAATCGTGCCTTTGGCGTTTATTGCGCTGATAATATTGGTGCTCATATTTGTAAATCCCGAATCGGGAGTAGTTATAACTCTGGCATCTACCCCCCTGCTTCAATATTTTGAGCTGGCGCAAGAGGCGTTGCTTATACTGATAGCTATAACGGCGTCGTCGTATCTGCTTAAGGTTATCCAAAGACGCAGAATAATCGAATTTTCTCCCGAAATAGTCATGGTAATGCTGTTCTGCGGATTTACCGTTGCGGCGGGAATGTTCTCACAGGGCGGTATTCAGACCTTTGCAGACTCGCTGTCGTCGGCAGTTATAATTATGGGCGGATTTTTCCTTACGTATAATCTTATACACGGCGAAAAGGAAATCTCGATATTCACAAAGACACTTTTCGTTTCCTTTATTCTTCAATGCTTGGTGGGAATATGGGACGCGTTTTATAACGGTATATCCAACCGAATAATCGACTCGGTAAGCAGTCATACCGTGGATATGTCTAAAACCGATGTGGATATATTCTATATTGCCGATAGCGGAGTGGTTTTCGGAATGTTTGCGATACTCGTTTTCCCACTTGTGTTTAACTTTATGGCGAGGAAAAAGAGTGCCAAGAGCGTTTTCGCGCTGATCATACTGTCATTCGTGGCATTGATAGCTGCGGCTATGTGCAGTAACTACGAGATAGTGGTTGCAATGGTTATAGAGTGTGTTCTGTTCTGGATATTGTATAGCCATAAGTCGCTTACAGTAATTTTGTTTGCCGCGATACCCGTGTCTATATTGGCGATCCTGTATCCGTATGCAATGGTAAGCTGGGGCGCGCCCGACATAGTGGAATTTCTGGCAGAGTATATGCCTGCGGGTGTTTCGGACACGGCTATACATAACAGTACGGTTCAAAGCGTTACGCAGATGATATTTGACGGACATCTTACGGGAATAGGATCGGGACAGCATGCGTTTGTCACCGTACATTCCGCATACGCCAATGCCGTTTCGGCGGGAGCTACAGACCCCTTGTCTATGTGGCTTGAGGTCGTTTGCTGGTCGGGAATATTTGGATTTATATCGTTCCTTTTATTTGTAGCATTCCTTGTAAAGAGAAGCTTCGCATATCTCACCAACCCCTATCAAAAGCAATTCAAGGGTACGGCTCTTGCCATGTTTTGCGGATTGGCGGTGGCAATGCTTTTCGGAACGGTTTACGGCATTTGGAGTGACCCGAGAATGCTCTATCTTTTCTGGACGTGCGCAGGAATACTTATGGGACAGATAAAGGTAGGCAACGGACACGAGGAAAAAATGTTGGCAGAGCAGATAACATCGCTTGACGGTGCTACCACCGAGCTGATATTCTATAAATGACAATGAATCAATCTGACGTTTGGCAGAAAGGAAATATATATGGCTGAAATGAAAAAGTACGATTCGGACCGCAGCGGCGAAAACCTGAAAAAAGCCGATTTGAAGAAATCCGAATACGAGAGTAACGGCTCAATACAGCGATCGGCATCGGAGCTGTTTGGCGGACGTAAAATAAAGGATACGTCGGACGCGACGAAGAAAAAGGCGCGCAAAAAGAAAAAGCTTGCGATAGTCGCGGATATAATAGTTATCATTTTGATGGCAGCGCTCGTAGTGGGAGTGGTCATTGGATCTTATTGGCTGTTCAGATATTATTCGGACGACTATGAGGGAATAAATATTACATATACAGTGGCGTGTCCGTGCGGCGAGGATATTTCTCCGTACGTGTCAATGAAGAATAAGGGAATATATCTGGATACCGAGGATAATTCGATTTATTTTGGTAAGGTAGTTGACGTACAGCTTGTATCAGCAGAGGATGAAAACGAAACCAACGTGCTTCTCATAGAGATAGTGGCAAGCGTGAAATACCGCAACGGAGAGGGATACTCTTTGCAGGATAACAGGATCGCCGTTGGAAGCGAGTACAAGCTCAGAAGCGGAGATACTGTTGTTGACGTAACGGTAGCGGAGCTTTCAACGAATGCGTCGGGAGGTCAGTGATATGAGCAATCAGGTTAAAAAATCTAAAATACGTCTTAACGTCATTGACGTTATGATAATACTGCTCGTCATAGCGCTTATAGCCACCGTTGTGTATCGCGTTTATACGGGAGTTGCCGAAAAGACCAACAACAAGGGAAGCAAATATACAGTTGTATTTGAATGTGATGCCGAATACAAGAGCATGCTCAAATATCTTGCCGCAGATCAGGCGGTATATTTTGAGAGTGACGGAAAGCTGTTGGGATATCTTTTTGATGCTGTTCCCGACGATGAAACAGGCGCGGTATATGAATACGAGCAGATCGTTACCCTGGGAACAGGAGATTATAAGGAAGTATCCATGCGCGGCCAGCTGCTTTTGAGCTCCGAGGCGACAAAGGCAAAAACAGGCGGATATTATATTATCGGTGGCCGCAATATCACAGAGGGAAGCACTATTGAGGTATATACCAACGAAACCAGCTTCACCTTGACGGTTCTTGCAATATCTGCTATCGAGTAATAATATCTTCAAGGCGTTTTTGTGGTAAAAAGTCCAATGCTTTGTGCAATGTGCTACAAAACGCATACCCAATTCCGTAAAAAATATACAATTTTATGTCTTGATTTTGTGCAAAATTTTTGTTATACTAATTATAACTCGAAATGCGCAAAAAATTGTATATTGATATAGACAGGGGTATTTTTTGATGAAAAGTTGTGAAATAGTAATAACCAACGCCAGCGGTCTTCATGCAAGACCTGCAACGTTCTTTACCCAGAAGGCAAATTTCTACAAGAGCACTATACTTATAGAGAAGGATGACCGCAGAGTTAACGCAAAGAGCTTGCTTGGAGTTCTCTCGCTTGGAATTGCCAAGGGAATGACCGTAAAGCTTTCCGCTGAAGGTCAGGATGAGGATGCGGCTATCGACGGTCTTGTATCTCTCATCAATTCGGGATTTAACGAATAATAACCGTATTATAAGAACGGGGCACGGTCAGATAATTTATCGACTGTACCCCGTTTTTGTTTTGTAAATTTGAAAATAAGAATTCTGTTTGGGAGGTGACCTTGTGGCAATAAATGAGAACGAGCTTGCGCGCTTGCTTCAAAAGGCGAACGCTCTGCCTATGCGCCCCGGCGTATATATAATGAAAAATGCCGCAGGACACGTCATATACGTGGGAAAATCGCGAAAGCTTAAAAGCCGCGTGTCGCAGTATTTTCAGAACAGTGAGAAGAACGTAAAAACGGCAAATATGGTAAGAGCCGTAAAGGATTTCGATTATTACGTCTGTGACACGGAAATAGAGGCGCTTTCGCTTGAAAATACGCTGATAAAGCAGTATTCGCCCAAATATAATATCAGATTAAAGGATGCGAAGTCATATCCCTATATAAAAATCACCGACGAGCAGTATCCCCGACTTGTAATGACAAGAAGAAGAGAAGCGGACGGCGCTAAATATTTCGGACCGTATTCGGGGACTAGCACGGTGTTTTCCGTGATAAATACGCTCTCGGCAATACTCGGACTTCCCACCTGCTCGCGCAGATTTCCGCGTGATATAGGCCGTGAACGCCCCTGTATGTATTATCAGATAAAGAGATGCTGCGGAGTGTGCGCGGGAGGAGTTCCCGTCGAGGAATACGCGGAAAAGATAAGATATGCCGCGGATATCCTGCGCGGAAATACGGCGCAGGTAAAGCGCGAGATAAGTGAGAAAATGTACGCGCTTGCCGAGGAGGAAAAATACGAGGCGGCGGCAAAGCAGCGCGATATTCTTGCCGCGCTTGACCGACTTGGGCAAAAGCAAAAGGTGGTTGCCGCACCTGGCACGGAGCACGACGTTATAGCACTTTATAAGGACGACGTAAGCTCGTCCGTTTCGGTATTTTTTATACGCGACGGTGCGGTCAGCGACAAGGCAGAATACGTATACGGAGCGGATAGAATATTGGACGAGAGCAACATCGGCTCGTTTATCTGTGAGCTTTATCGCGTAAGGGAATACGTGCCGAAAAGTATATTGCTGTCCTTCGAGCTTGAAGACGAGGAGAGGGAGCTTATTTGTCAGTATCTTTCAGACCTCGCAGGCCGCCGTGTAAGCGTGAGAACGCCCGAGCGCGGGGATATGAAAACTCTGTGCGATATGGTGCGCGATAATGCGGCAGAAAAAGCAAAAATATACCGAGCGGAGAGCGAAAAGGACGAAAAGGTGCTTTTGCGCTTGGCCGAGCTGCTATGTCTTGAAACCTATCCCGAAAGGATAGAAGCGTACGATATATCCAACCTCGGACACGAGCATATAACGGCGGGAATGATAGTTACGGATAAGACCAAATTCAAACGCTCCGACTACCGAAGCTTCAAGATAAAGACGGTTGAGGGAACGACGGACGACTACGCGAGTATGCGTGAGGCGATATCGCGCCGATTTGCCCATCTTGACGACGGAGAGGGCTCGTTTGCCAATATCCCCGACCTGATATTGCTTGACGGCGGTCGCGGACACGTGGGTGCGGTTCGTCAGCTCCTTGCAGAGATAAATATGGACGTGCCCGTTTTTGGAATGGTCAAGGACGATTTCCACAAGACGCGCGCGCTTTGCACGGACACCGAGGAGATAAGCATAGCCAAGGAAAACTCGCTCTTTGTGTTTATTTATAAGATACAGGAGGAGGTACACCGCTTTACCGTGTCAAAGATGGATAATGCCAAGAGAAAAACGCTGACGCGCTCGGTGCTGACAAAGATAAACGGTATTGGTGAGGTCAAGGCAAAGACGTTGCTCCGACAGCTTGGAGGACTTGGCGCGGTAAAGAGCGCCACGGTTGACGAGCTTATGTCGGTAAAGGGAATAAGCCGCCGTGACGCCGAGAATATAGTTGAGTATTTTAACAGAAATAATAAGAACGGATAAGGAATTTTCACTATGATGAGAATAATAACGGGACGCGCAAAGGGAATAAAGCTTGAAACGCTTGCGGGCGATAATACTCGCCCCACGGCAGAGAGAGCCAAGGAAGCAGTATTTTCCGCCATTCAGTTTGATATTGAGGGCAGAGAGGTGCTTGATCTTTACGCTGGCTCGGGACAGATGGGGCTTGAAGCGGTTTCGCGCGGCGCAGCGTCGGCAACACTTGTCGATAAGTCCAAGGACGCGGTTGCCGTGATAAATAAAAACGTCGCAAAAACCAAGCTTTCGGATAGCTGCCGCGTGTTCTGTATGGACGCGTCGGACTATATAAAAACGGTCAAGGGCAGACGTAAATTCGACATAGTTTTCATCGACCCACCGTATGCGCTCAGAGCTGTTCCGCAAGCACTTTCGGCACTGCTTGAGGCCGATCTGCTTAA
>JAZRFU010000006.1:0-7075 GCA_045643865.1 Eubacteriales bacterium | reverse complement strand
ATCCTTCTGACTATTCCTGTAGCTTTCATTTGTATAAATCTCCTTATTTATTATCGGCTCTGCGCCTACGCAGAGCAAATCTCACTTGCTTTTAATAGTGACAATACTATTATTTACAAATCAAGGGGATTTATACTTGATATTTACTTTTAACGATAAATATGCTATAATTATAAAAAAGCAAAGGGGTTATTGATATGGGATTCGGTTTGGAAAACAAAAACAAAGCGGTAACGTTCAGCTATGACGACGGAGTTACGCAGGATATTCGTCTTATAAATCTGCTAAACAAATACGGACTTAAAAGCACGTTCAACTTAAACTCTCAACTTTTGGGACATAAGGGAATCCTTTCAAATGGCAGCAACCCTCTCGCTCACTATAAAATTCACCCCGATGACGTAAGACGCGTTTACGAGGGACACGAGATCGCGGTGCACACTCTCACGCACCCCAACCTCACACACTGTGACGATGCCGAGGTAATACGCCAGGTCGAAGAAGACCGTCTGCGTCTTTCCGAGCTTGCGGGCTATGAGGTGATCGGTATGGCGTATCCGTGCGGCGGAGTCAACAATGACGATCGCGTTGCAAAGCTCATAAAAGAGAACACGGGTGTAAAATACAGCCGCCCTATCAACACGACAAACTGCTTTGAGCCGCAGGACAATCTTTTCAGATTCAATCCCTCGGTATATCACCTGAATTTTGACGATATGATGCGCCTTGGCAGGGAATTCGTCGAGTTAAAAACAGAAACGCCCAAAATCTTCTATATCTGGGGACATTCCTACGAAATGGACATCGGAGCAGATTTCTGGCTTCGCCTTGAAGCGTTTTTCGAGCTTATAAGCAACAAGGAAGACATTTTCTACGGAACAAACAAGGAAATTCTTTTATAATTTTTCAACATGCCGCCCGTGAGATAAATCGCGGGCGGCATATTTGTATCAAACACGTGTTGACAAGATAGTAAATAAATGATATAATTTATATAATAGCCGTATTGTCGCTGTTTTTTACGCATTACCCGTTACGACGGATCTTGATAAAAATGTAAAGGAAAAAGGACTTTATGAACATAAGAAAAATATTCGCCCGAAAGCACAGAAAAACTATTTTGTTTGTGTTTGACTGCTGTTTATTTATATCCATATGCCTTGCGTTCTATTTCGCAACGGCTGTGCTTCACCGCATAACCGCAGAAACGGGCTTGCCTGCAATCTTAAACATGCTTATACTGTTTGCTGTCACGTTTGCCGCAAGAATTGTCGCCGGTGTTTACAGGAGCGTATGGCGTTATACCCGCTCGTTCTCTTATTTCAAAATGATGGTGTCGGACGTTTTGAGCACGCTTGTTGCCATTGCAATATCGTTTATATTCCACTTGTTCGTGGGCCTTGAGATATTCCTTATTATCGCCCCCATCAATATCGTGGCGACCGTTGGATCGAGATGCTGCTACAGATTGGTGTATAAATACCGTCACAAATCCCAGGCAGACAATTCTCCCAAAATAAACGTTGCCATCGTGGGAGCAGGTCAGCTTGGCGCGTTCCTCGCAAATGAGCTTTTGTGCAATCATCAATCCACCTACCGTCCCGTGTTTTTTATAGACAAGGACCCCCAGAAGGTTGGAAATCAGATCGCGGGATTGAAGATATACGCAGAGGACTACGAGATATTTGATCTTATAGAAAAATTCAACGTCACCGAGATATTCGTTGCCGTGGCAAATCTCGACAGTGAGGAAGCTGCCCGTATTTTCCATTTCTATGAGCGGACAAAATGCAAGCTTAAAATATACGACATTCCCGTCAAAGATTTCCATGCCGACGAGGACGGCGAGGACACGAAGGTCATTCGTGAATTCCAGATCGAAGACCTGCTATTCCGCAAGCCCCTCAAAATAAACAATTCCCAGACTCGCGAATATTATGCGGGTAAGACCGTGCTTATTACGGGTGGCGGCGGCTCGATCGGAAGCGAGCTTTGCAGACAGGTTGCAAAGTGCGCGCCCAAAAAGCTTATAATTCTCGACATATACGAAAACAACGCCTACGATATTCAGCAGGAGCTTAAGCGCATATACGGAAACAGTCTTGATCTGGTTGTAGAGATCGCATCCGTTCGCGACAGAGAGCGCCTTGACGCGATATTCAACGAATATCGTCCGCAGATTGTATTTCACGCGGCAGCTCACAAGCACGTGCCTCTGATGGAGCATAGCGGCTGTGAGGCGATCAAGAACAACGTTCTCGGAACGTACAACACCGCAGATATGGCAGAGAAGTACAATGCGGAAAAGTTTATTCTTATCTCAACCGACAAGGCGGTCAATCCCACCAATATTATGGGCGCGTCCAAGAGAATGTGCGAGATGGTGATACAGTGCCGCACGGATAGCGCCACCTCGTTTACCGCGGTGCGCTTCGGCAACGTGCTTGGCTCAAACGGCTCGGTAATTCCTCTGTTCCGCAAGCAAATACAGCACGGCGGACCGATAACCCTGACAGACAAGCGTGTCATCAGATACTTTATGACTATTCCCGAGGCAAGCCAGCTGGTAATGCAGGCAGGATGTATGGCGAAACACGGCGAGCTTTTCGTTCTCGACATAGGCAAGCCCATCAAAATATACGATCTTGCGTATAATATGATAAAGCTCTCGGGCTTGCGTCCCGAAATAGATATAAAGATCGAGGAGATCGGTCTTCGTCCCGGCGAAAAGCTCTACGAGGAGCTGCTTATCAAGACCGAGCATCTTGACAAGACCGAAAACAGTATGATCTTTATTGAAAAGGATACTCCGCTCTCGCGCGCCGAGATCGACGAAAAGATCCAGATACTCACAGATGCCGTCAAGGCGAACAAGGGCGTTATTGCTTCTCCTGAAATAAAGAAGGCAATAAAGAGCGTTGTTCCCACGTTCGTGGATCCCGAAGACATAAATAAGGATGCCGAGAAATCCGAAGAAATGAAGATGACTATGGCATAAAAGAAAAGCAGTGCACTGATATGCACTGCTTTTTTGTTTCCTTTATATATATCGCGCGTGCGCGATGGGTTTTTGATTTATTCCTGCACGGTGAAATCGCCACCGAAATCGTTTGATCTTGTGCGCTTGTGTGTTGCTATCAATGCCAGATAGAAATTTGCTCTCGCAGTCTGGTGATAGGGAACTACAAAGAAAGTTCCAATACCAAACGCAAGCGCGCCAAGCAGATACCAGCCAAGGAAGCTCATATCAAGACAAAACGCCTGCCACTTGTGGCCGTCCATAAGCTGCTTGCTCTCGTTTATGCATTCTTCCCAGTCCTTGTCGATGGAGTCCTGCATAATATAGGGTGCCATAGAGTAGGAATACGATTTTATAATTCCGGGCACTACGAAAAGCAACGACCACAAAAACGTAAACAGTCCGGTCATTAGTCCAAGCAATAGCGACTCGAAAAATTTCTCGGTAAATCCGCAAAACAGCTCGCCGACGTCGATGTTCGACTTGCCCTTGACAAGCTTTACGGAAATGCGACACATTCCGTAGAGCAGAGGACCGCCAACCACGATCGCGCCGAGTCCAACGGCGACATAGGCCGCGGCAGAAACGATAGCGCTATAAACAATATAGACTGCAAGCATCATAAGCCACGTGCGACCGAAAATGTTATTGCCCAGCTGATCGCGCGCGTTTCTTTTCAAAATGTAGTTGTTGACCATAGCTCCTCCTGTGTTGTGTTTGGTAAACGGTGCTTTGATGCGCTCCGCCCAATGGAAGCGGAGCTTTCTTTCATTTATATTGTATCACACCCGAGCGCATTTTACAACACATTTTTATTATTATGCGACAAAGAAATTATACATCCGTCATTTTTTACTATTTTTTGAAAGTTTTTTTAATTTTTTTCTAAAAACCCCTTGACAAGCTGATTTTTTGATGATATAATTGTAAACTGCATTATAATCGCTTGATTTGCGTTCTTTTACGGAAATCAGGTGATCCGAATATGACAAAATCCAAGAAAATACAAGGATTTTGTCCATTCAGGAAAGATATTCATTGAATGGAGTGATTGATTTAATGGTCAATGTAAAAGAGCAAAAACTCGGTAACAACACGAGAATGTCCTTTTCGCGTTCCGGATTTAATCTGGAATTGCCCAACCTTGTCGAAGTACAGACCAAGTCGTTCAAGTGGTTCCTTGAAGAAGGTCTTATGGAGGTGCTTCGCGACGTTTCTCCTATCACCGACTATTCGGGCAACCTGTCAATAGACTTTATTTCCTATTCTATTGATACCCAGCCCAAGTATCCGGTCGAGGAGTGCAAGGAGCGTGACGTAAACTACGCAGCTCCCCTCAAGGTAAACGTCCGTCTTACCAACAAGCAGGCAGGTGACGTAAAGTATTCTGACATCTATCTTGGCGATTTCCCGCTTATGACCGAAACGGGTACGTTCGTTATCAACGGTGCAGAGAGAGTTATCGTTTCTCAGCTGGTTCGTTCCCCCGGAATGTACTACTCGTCTGAGGTCGATAAAACGGGTAAAAAGACTTATGCGGCTCAGGTTATCCCTTACAGAGGTGCTTGGCTTGAATACGAGAGCGACGTAAACGGCGTTCTGTACGTGCGCATAGACAAGAACCGTAAGCTTCCTCTGACTATGTTCGTGCGCGCGCTTGGTCTTACTCACAGAGAGGACATCGAGAAGCTGTTCGGAGAGGACGCACGTCTTACCGCTACGTTCGAGAAGGACGAGAGTGAAAATCTCGCAGCGGCAAACGGAACCGATCCTACGGTTGAATCGCTCAAGGAAATATACAAAAAGCTGCGTCCCGGCGAGCCCCCGCTCGTTGAGTCGGCAGTTCAGCTCATAAACAACTTATTCTTCGATCCCAGAAGATATGATATCGCTATGGTCGGACGCTACAAGTTCGACGCTAAGATGGCTATCTCCGAGAGAATTGCTAATCGCAAGCTCGCAGAGGACGTTGTAAGCGTTCTCACGGGAGAGGTTCTTTACACAAAGGGAACCGTTCTCACTCCCGATATGGCGATGAGCGTAGAGAGAAACGCAGTTAACGAGGTTGCTATCGAGCTTGACAGCGGCGACGTTATCAGAGTTGTTTCCAACAACACCATCGAGCCCGAGTGCGTTCTCGGCTTCGATCTTCGCGATTGCGGTGTAAATGAAAAGGCAAGAACCGCAGTTCTGCTTGAAATTGCAGAGGCATGCGGCGGTGACGTTGATGCTATCAAGGAAATGGCTCGCGAGAGAATCGCAGAGCTTTGTCCCAAGCACATCACCAAGGACGACATTTTCGCAACCGTAAGCTATATGCTCAACCTTACCCACGACGTTGGATCGGTTGACGATATAGACCATCTTGGAAACAGACGTGTACGCTCCGTGGGCGAACAGCTCCAGAACCAGATGCGTATCGGCTTCTCCAGAATGGATAAGATAATAAAGGAAAGAATGACCACGCAGGACAACGAAAAGCTGACTCCTCAGGCGCTTATCAACACAAGACCTGTGGCAACTGCAATCCGTGAATTCTTCGGATCCAGCCAGCTTTCGCAGTTCATGGACCAGAACAACCCGCTTGCAGAGCTTACTCACAAGCGCCGTCTGTCCGCGCTCGGTCCCGGCGGTCTTTCGCGTGACCGCGCGTCCTTCGACGTTCGTGACGTACACTACACCCACTACGGACGTATGTGTCCTATCGAAACGCCTGAAGGTCCTAACATCGGTCTTATTTCCTACCTCACTACTTATGCGCGCATAAGTGATTACGGATTCATTGAGGCACCTTACCGCAAGGTAGAGCACATCAATCTTCCCGACGGAACGGTTGAACATAAGGTAACCGACGAGGTCGTTTACATGACCGCGGACGTAGAGGATAAGTACATCGTTGCCCAGGGTAACGAGCCGCTCGATGAGAACGGTCACTTTATAAATAAGAAGATAACTGCAAGAGATAAGACAGAGATCATGGAGGTTGACGTTTCCAAGGTCGATTTCATGGACGTATCTCCTAAGATGGTCGTATCCGTTGCAACCGCTTGTATTCCTTTCCTTGAGAACGACGATAACTCGCGTGCACTCATGGGATCGAACATGCAGAAGCAGGCAGTTCCGCTGCTTATCACAGACTCGCCTATCGTTGGTACGGGTATGGAGTATAAGGCAGCCGTTGATTCCGGTGTCGTTGTAGTCGCAAAGCACGCAGGTGTTGTAGAGCGCGTTGACGCTAACAGCATTACCGTGGTAAGAGAGGACGGCGGCAAGGACGTTTACTCACTCATTAAGTTCAAGAGAAGCAACCAGTCCAACTGTGTAAACCAGAAGCCCATCGTAAAGAGAGGTCAGCACGTGGTCGCAGGCGAGGTGATCGCCGACGGTCCTGCAACTTCCAACGGTGAGATCTCGCTTGGTAAGAACGCTCTTATCGGATTCATGACCTGGGAGGGCTACAACTACGAGGACGCAGTTCTTCTTAACGAAAAGCTGGTAAGAGATGACGTTTACACGTCTATCCACATTGAAGAATACACTCACGAGGCAAGAGATACAAAGCTCGGTCCGGAGGAGATAACCCGCGAGATCCCCAACGTCGGTGACGACGCGCTCAAGGATCTTAACGCAGAGGGTATCGTAAAGAAGGGAACCGAGGTAAGAGCAGGAGATATTCTCGTAGGTAAGATCACTCCCAAGGGAGAGACCGAGCTTACCGCAGAGGAGCGTCTGCTCAGAGCCATCTTCGGTGAGAAGGCAAGAGAGGTAAGAGATACCTCGCTGCGCGTTCCTCACGGAGAGAGCGGTGTAGTCGTTGACGTTCGCGTGTTCTCACACGAGGCAGGCGACGGGCTTCCCGCAGGCGTAAACAAGATCGTTAAGCTTTACATCGCGCAGAAGAGAAAGATCTCCGTCGGAGATAAGATGGCAGGACGTCACGGTAACAAGGGTGTCGTTTCCCGCATTCTTCCCCCCGAGGATATGCCCTTCCTGCCCGACGGTACTCCCCTTGACATCTGTCTTAACCCTCTGGGCGTTCCTTCGCGTATGAATATC
>JAZRFU010000005.1:0-4026 GCA_045643865.1 Eubacteriales bacterium | reverse complement strand
AGTAAGGATAGTTAAGACCTTCTTCCCCGGCACCGACATCAATTCTCTGCCCCTGCTCAACAATCCCAAGGAACGATATTTTCTGACGTTTCTGCTCTTTCTGATCCCGGGACCTCCCAAGAATATGCTGACGTACGTAATAGGTCTTACAGATATGAAGATATGGCAATACATACTTCTCACCTCGTTTGCGCGTATCCCCTCTATAATTTCCTCAACTGCGGGCGGCGATGCATTCGGAAGCTCCAAAATAATGACGGCAATATATATTTTCGCGGGTATAGCGGCAGTCAGCTTGATAGGGTACGTTGTCTATCAGAATATTACCAAGAAAAAAAGCAAAGATCAATAAAAAATGACGGAGAACGTAAATTTCTCCGTCGTTTTTCTTTTTCAGTTAAATGCAGCTCCGTCTGTAAGCCGGGTTCTGTCTTAAACGGTCATCAATCTTTGCTTACCGTCACCGATAAGCTCCTTTGCATAGCAAAGTGCCACCCTGCGCTATCCCTTGCGGGAGGTCGGGCAAACGCGTCACACGGGGTGTTGCTTTAAGTAGGGTTTACAGCAAACTTATGTTACCATAAGAGTGGGTGAGCTCTTACCTCGCCTTTCCATCCTTACCGCTTACGCGGCGGTTTATTTCTGTTGCACTTTCCCGGCAATTACTTGCGGCTGACGTTATCAGCTACTCTGCCCTATAAAGCCCGGACTTTCCTCACGCGGATACCTTTCGGCGCCACCGCGCGCGACCGTTCGGCGAAGCTGCAAACCGTATTATATCACAGTTTTTTCTTTTTGTCAATCACTCAAAAAACAAATGCCTAAATATTACAAAAAGCTATTGATTTCACACCGCCATAGGTGTATAATTGTACTTGAACAATTTTAGCTATACAAGGCAGGTGTGCTTTATGACATTCAGTGAGCTTTTGGCAAATTTCTTTACTCACAAGGACTTTCTTCCCTCTCCCGATCAGATTCCCGGCACGATGTTCACTCCTTTGCACTGGATATTCTCCGCGGTATGCATAACGGCGGTGATATTGCTTGCGATCCTTCTTTCCAAAAAAGATGAGAGTGTTTTCAAAAGAGTGTTTTCTGTTATCTGGGTAGCCCTCATAATCGCCGAAATATCTAAAATAACGTGGGAAACGTTCAGCGGAGCTGCCGTTGAATTTGAATGGACAGGAGTTTTACCGCTCTATCCGTGCAGCGTATTTATGTATGCGCTCCCCTTTGCGCTTTGGGGCAAGGGTAAGGTCAAGGACGCGGCGTGCGGATATATCTGTACCCTTGGATTTGTGGGCGGAACGGTCAATTTTGTCTATCCCGCAACAATTCTCTCGAATTACTCATGTCTGTCCTTCGCCGGATTCCATACAATGTTCTATCACGGAACGATGGTGCTTTGCGCGCTTTATATGATAATATCGGGTTATCATTCCTTCAAGAACGTCACCCGTTGGCACCAGCTTATTCTCCCCGCGTGCCCTCTTATTACCGTGTCGCTTGTAGCGAATGCCGTCAATCTCTCACCCATAAGCTCCGACTATATGTTCTTTACTTTGGAATCCTTCATCTTTGCTCCAATTGGCGCGGCAATTCCGGGCGTTGCAGTTGAAATTATAATCGTGTATATTTGTTACATAGTGTTGCACGCACTGCCGTATCTTCCCTCATTTATTGCCAATAAATACTCAAAAAAGGCGAAAATCGCCGTAGCATAAGTTTACACGGGATACACATATTGTGTGTCCCGTGTTTTTATTGCCAATTTCGGCGCGTCTATTGACTTTTTTCGTGCTTTATGTTATACTTAATAAGTGTGAAATAACACAATTATGCATATTTATCCGAAAGGACCGTATATATGAAAATAGGATTCGTATCTCTCGGATGTCCCAAAAACCAGCTTGACACGGAGGTCATGCTCCACGAGGTAATGGAAGCGGGATATGAGATAACCCCCGACGAAACCGAGGCGGACATGGTGATAATCAACACCTGCGCTTTTATCGAGTCGGCAAAAAAAGAAGCAATAGATAATATTCTTGACGTTGCTTGGCTCAAAAAGCACCGCTCGCTCAAGGCAATAATCGTCACGGGTTGTATGGCGGAGCGCTACGGCAAGGAGATACTCGAGGAATTTCCCGAGGTAGATGCCGTGCTTGGCGTTGGAAGCATACATAACATAGTCGAAGCTATCCGCTCCTGCGAGCAGAATGCGGGTAAGAAGCGTAAAAAGGGTGCTCCCGATTGTCGCTACTACTCTCACGAGGATAAAAACACCGTCCGTCTTGGCGGTGACCGCGTGCTGACCACGCCCGACTACGCCGCATACCTCAAAATAAGCGAGGGCTGCGACAACAGATGCACGTATTGCGCTATACCCGATATTCGCGGTAAATTCCGTAGCAGACCTATGGAGGAGCTTATTGCAGAAGCAAAGGAGCTTGATGCGCTCGGAGTCAAGGAGCTGACGGTCATCGCGCAGGATACCACGAGATACGGAATAGACCTTTACGGTGAATACCGTCTTGACAAGCTTCTGCACCAGATAACCGAACAGACGAGCATTCCGTGGATACGCGTGCTGTACTGCTACCCCGACAAAATGACCGACGGACTTATCGAGGAAATGAAAAACAATCCTCGCATACTCAACTATATCGATCTGCCGCTTCAGCATATCAGCGACAAGATACTGCGCAGAATGAACAGACACGGCAAGAGCGATATGATACGCGGGGTGCTTGACAAGCTCCGCCGTGAGATTCCCGACGTTGTCATTCGTACCACGTTCATCGTGGGATTTCCGGGTGAGGACGAGGACGATTTCTGTCAGCTTGCAGAATTTATCAAGAGTGAGAAATTCGCAAGAGCGGGTGTGTTCACGTACTCGCGCGAGGAAGGAACTCCCGCATTTGATTTCGAGGATCAGATCGACGAGCAGATAAAGCAGGACAGAATGGATATTCTGATGCGCTCCCAGCTTGAGATCAGCGACGAATACAACAAGTCCAAGATCGGAGAGGTCATAGACGTGCTTTGCGAGGGCTACGACGAGGTCGGCGAGTGCTATTTTGGCAGAAGCCGCGGTGACGCTCCCGAAATCGACGGCAAGGTATTCTTCCGCTCCGAGAAAAAGATAGGCGCGGGTGAGTTCGTCAAGGTAAAGATTCGATCTGTTACCGACTACGATCTGTGGGGCTTCGCTTTACAGGCATAAATCCATGAAAAAAATTCAAAAATAAAGAAAGGTCACTTTTATTATGAAAATGAATCTTCCCAATAAATTGACAGTGCTTCGTCTTATAATGGTGCCGATATTTATGGTCGTTATGCTGATCCCCGCATTCTGCGAGTTTTCTCCGCTTACCGATATGGTATTTTACCTTGTCGGTGTCACTCTGTTTATCGCGGCATCGCTTACAGATATGCTCGACGGCAAGATCGCGCGCAAGAACGGACTTGTAACGGACTTTGGAAAGTTTCTTGATCCGCTTGCCGATAAGTTTATGGTTATCGGCGCTATGCTCTGCATATTCTACGTCAATTCGGTAAAGGGAAATCCTTATCTTGCAACGCTTTATATATTCGCGCTTATAGTCGTTATCTTCCGTGAGCTTGCGGTCACCTCTATCCGTCTTGTTGCGTCCAGCTCGGGCGGTGTCGTTATCGCGGCCAATATGCTTGGAAAGCTTAAGACCGTGACGCAGATAGTTGCCGTTTGCGCGGCTATCATCGAGCCGTATATGTGGGGAGTTATCTCCGCGTTCTGCGGCGAGGGCGCACTACCCATGTGGCTTGGCGACTTCCCTCCCATCACATTTGTTTCAACCGCGCTTATGATATATCTGACTATCCATTCGGGAATAAACTACATCGCAGGCGCTTGGAAATACCTTGATCCGCAGAAATAATCAATCTATATAAAATAAAAATCGGCTCGTTTGCCATAGCAAGCGTGCCGATTTTTTTGTTTTTACATGTCCGTTCCGAATATCATATTTTCCAATCCGATGC
>JAZRFU010000004.1:0-5218 GCA_045643865.1 Eubacteriales bacterium | reverse complement strand
AGTCCCATTCCGCGACCGGGGCCGAAGAAGCCCGACTGATTCTGCTGACCGTCGGACGCAACCGCACTGACGGCAATTCTGGTTCTGACGTGTCTGTCGCTGGTGTAAAGCCCCTCGGAATTTGCAATGAGAATAGTATGGTCGGTAGAGGTGAGTCCACCCATAACCTGCTTTATCTTCTCATCATAATTCTGCGCAGTAACGCAGGCGTCCTTCAAAATGTCCGTTTTAGTCTTCATTTCGGCACTGCCGGGAAGAATTTTAACGGGGTGTATATTTGGGAATATTCTTTCAGTCAGGTGGATGCTCACCTGTGCATTTCCCTCTCCAAGCGCATCGGCAACTGCCTTTGCGCAACGGATAAGTCCCGATCTCGAAATATCCGTGGTGGTAGCATAAACGGTTCTTGTTCCGATAAATGCGCGGATACCTACACCCGAAACCATTTCATCGCTTACCGCCTCTATCTTACCGTCCATAAAACGAATACCGTTATTTCTGGTCTTTTCTGCGTAAACCTCGGCGAAATCTGCACCGGTTGACATAGCCGCCGCAAGTACGTCTTCAAGTAAAAGTCTTGAAATCATTTATTTTCCTTTCCGCAATACCTCACGTAGTATTGCAACTGAGAATTAGTCTTCCTTCTTTGCGCAAAGAGTCATCTGGATCTCTTCGCCCTCAAACGAAACGTAGCATACCTGCTTTACTGCGTTCTCGCCTATGCAGATCTCGATATGGTCGTCATCCTCCCAGTTGAACGAGATAGAATCGGCGCTCTTTCCCGTAAGGAAATTGAGATTGCAGGTGTCCTTTTCGTTCTCTGCCTTGATCTTTACAAAGGTAAGTCCCTTTGCGGTAAGAGAAGATCCGCATGTGATGGTTACGAAGTTCTTTTCGTTGGGAGAAACAAGAGTGGTGTCCTGAGAGTCGTTATTGATCTCCTTTACAATCTTAGCGGTTGCAAAGTATCCTGCCGCGACTGCAGCTGCACCTGCTGCTACACCGAGCACCAGACCTAAAACTCCGCTTTTTCCGTTTTGTTTTGCCATAATATTATCCTCCGTTAAATTAAATATTATTTTCTTTCTTTATCAAGTCAATGACGTCAAACAACGTGTCATTGATTGCATACGTTATCGGTTTGATCTCATCTGTAGGTTCGAGAAGATCAATTACCATTATGGGTTTCATTTCCGCTTTGTGCGCTCCTATAAGACCGTTATAGGAATCCTCGCACACTGCCGTGGTGTTCGGATCTGCCCCCAGCAGCTCTCCCGCTTTCAAAAAGATATCGGGAAACGGCTTCCCTCGCTCTATCATATCCCCCGACACGATAGCTTTAAAGTATCCGTACACTCCCGCCTTTTTAAGATTCTGGCTGGCGATTGGCTCTTTTGTAGAGGTTGCGACCGCACACGGAATACCGTTATCCTTTAAAAATTCAAGGATCTCAAAGCAGCCCGCCTTCAGCGGAATTTCATTTTCTGTCAAGCTTCTGAAATACTCGGTCCTCTCGGCGAAAAACGCGGTATAATCGTGATCCTCGCCATAAACGCTCCTCATAAGCTCAATGATAAGCTCCCTGCTTCTTCCTACAACCCGTGGATAAAGCTCCGCCATATTTTCAAAGCCCCATTTTTCGCCTATTTCTATCCACGTCTTTCTGTACAACTTTTCCGTATCAAAAAGCGTGCCGTCCATATCAAATATTACGTAATTTATCATTGCCGTTTTCTCAATCGGGATTTCTCTCGCCGAGCGCGATATGATATTTCTGATAGAAGCTTTCAAAATATCCGCCGTCAAGTGCCTCGCGTATCTTCTTTGTGAGATTGTTGTAGAAATACAGATTATGAACAACTGCAAGTCGCATACCAAGCGATTCCTTGGCTTTGATAAGGTGACGGATATACGAACGACTATAATTGCGGCACGCGGGACAATCGCACGACATAGATATCGGTCTGGGATCCTTTGCGTACTTTTCATTGCAAATGTTCATTTTACCTTCCCAAGTAAAGAGGTTACCGTGACGCGCATTTCTTGAGGGCATTACGCAGTCAAAGAAATCAACTCCGAGATGCACTGCCTCCAAAATATTGCACGGCGTTCCGACACCCATAAGGTATCTCGGCTTGTCCTTGGGCATAAACGGCTCTACCGCATTGATGATGCGGTACATTTCCTCGGTTTCCTCGCCTACCGCAAGACCGCCTATTGCATATCCCTCGCAATTTATCTCGGCTATTCTCTGCATGTGCTCGATTCGGAGATCCTCATACGTTCCGCCTTGATTTATACCGAAAAGCATCTGATTTTTATTGATGGTTTCGGGCAAGGAATTGAGTCGGTCCATCTCCGTACGGCATCTTTCAAGCCAGCGCGTAGTACGGTCGATAGAATTTCTGACGTATTTATAAGGTGCGGGGTTTTCGATGCACTCGTCGAATGCCATCGCGATAGTTGACGCGAGATTTGACTGTATCTGCATGCTCTCCTCGGGGCCCATGAATATTCTCTTTCCGTCAACGTGTGACTGGAATCTTACACCCTCCTCCGTAATCTTACGGAGCTGTGCCAGAGAAAATACCTGAAATCCGCCCGAATCGGTCAGTATCGGCTTTTTCCAATTCATAAATTTGTGAAGTCCGCCCATTTCATATATAAGACGGTCACCGGGACGTATATGCAAGTGATAGGTGTTGGAAAGCTCGACCTGACAGTCTATTTCCTCAAGCTCTACCGTAGATACACCGCCCTTAATTGCGGCACAAGTACCTACGTTCATAAACACGGGAGTTTGTATATCTCCGTGTACGGTATGGAGAACACCTCTGCGTGCTCTGCCATCCTGTGCTAAAAGTTCAAACATAACTTTGCTCCTTATACCTTACCGCCAAAGCAAGACGGGGGCTCTAATATTTTTGGTTCTCCGACGTTATCACGTACGCTCAAACTGTCGGTCTATATTTTTTTTGGACATTTCCATTGCCACGGGCCGTCCGTGAGGGCAGAACGTTATATCGGGCAGCTTCATAAGCTGATCCACTATCCATTTCTGGTGCCCCTCGGGATATTCACGTCCCGCCTTGATAGCTGCCTTACAGGACGCCTGATAAAGCGCTTTTTCAAAGACAATATTGCGCGTTATATCCACACTGCCCGTTCCGTTTTTGATTCTGTCCGCTATTACCGCTAACATATCCGCAACAGCGTCCTGCTCTATTCCAATGGGCAACGCGTTTACAAGCACCGTATTTCTCGACGTGGTAAATTCAAATCCAACCGCCTCGATTTCCGCGCGATATTCCTCAATAACGTCAACCTCATCGCTCATAAGCATGATTTCGATGGGCAGCATAAGCAGCTGCGATGCAACAGAGCTGTTATACATATTTCTCTTGAGCTGCTCAAAGATAATTCTCTCGTGCGCGGCGTGCTTATCTATTATAAGCATCTTGTCGTCGAGCTCAACGACTATGTACGAGTTAAAGGTTTCTCCAACTATTCGATAATGTCGCGTGGGGATCTCCACCTCAGGTACATTTTGCTTTATCTGATCAGCTGTCACAGGCGCGACATTGTCGGGATCGCTCTGCCTATTGTCGCTTACTGTATCGGCTTTTTTGCCGAATATGGACTCAACCGCCTTGTCTATGTTGCGCTGAACACGCTCGTCAATATCGGGGTTGTTCTTGAGCTTCTCATCAAACGCACGTCGGTCTGCATCGTTTTGCAAAATATACTCGCGCACATACTGCTCTGCCGTCATAACCGACTCTTTTTGGGGTGCGTTTTGTATCGGCTTCGCCGCCGTAACGGTAGCGGGCGCAGGCGCGCTCTTGGGCGCGTCCACCATGCTTCTGTATTGCTCGGCAGACATACGTATCTGTCCTTCGTTCTCATTGCTTCGCACATGGGGAATATCAATGGCAAGCTGTCTTTTGCCAAGTGACTCACCGCGTTCCACAGGGACAAACGATTCAGACACTCTGGGCGCGGTACGAGCCGACTGTGCCGTCATCTGCGGTCTTGCAGTATTATTTTCAAGCGCTTGTCTTACCGCGTAATATATCGCCTCAAACACGGGCTTTTCATTTGAAAACTTGACCTCAAGCTTGGCAGGATGCACGTTGACGTCAACTCTTGAAGGATTGAGTGATATAAACAGTACGCATACGGGGAATTTTTCAGATGGCATATACGACACGAATGCCTGCTCGATCGCCGCGCTTGCCGTTCTGCTCTTTATAAAGCGCTTGTTTATATAGAAATTCTCGTAATTACGGTTGCCCTTGACGTTATCGGATCTACCTACGTATCCTTTTACGGAAATACCGTCAAGCTCTCCGCTGACCTCGATCAGCTTGCTTGCAAAATCGCGTCCGAATACCGAATATATCGCGTTTATAAGCTTTCCGTCGCCCGACGTTTCAAGCTTGATCTGACCGTCGGTTATAAGGCGGAATGCTATTTCGGGGTGTGACAGCGCTATCTTTTCAACGTTGGCACAAACCGCCGTTGTTTCGGTCACGTCACGCTTTAAGAATTTACGTCTTGCGGGAACGTTTTCAAAAAGGTCCTCTGCAATGATAGTCGTTCCGTCCGAGCACCCTCTTTCCGAAAGATCCACTATCTCTCCACAGCTCACGGTAAGCTCGGCTCCCATATCTGCGTGTCGGGGCTTGGATATTATGCGGAGATTTGATACCGCCGCAATAGCCGCCAAAGCTTCTCCGCGGAATCCGAGCGTACAAATTCCGTCAAGATCCTCTGCGTTCTTTATCTTACTTGTCGCGTGTCTTTTTATCGCCAAAGGAAGATCGTCGGCGTCCATTCCGCAGCCGTCATCGGATATACGCATAAAGGTAATTCCGCCATTTTGTATCTCTACGGTTATATGCTTAGCCCCCGCGTCTATTGAGTTTTCAATCATTTCCTTGATTGCCGATGCAGGACGGTCAACGACCTCTCCCGCCGCAATAAGATTGGCAACCTCAAACGATAATACGTTTATTTTAGCCATGGATCTGCCTCCCTTCTCTTAATTTTAATTCGGCATATCAGCCGAGTCGTTTTTTCCATTCAAACACCATCATCATACATTCATACGGTGAAAGAGTGTTTATATCTGTATTCTTGATTTCCTCTATGACCTGATCCGAGATGCAGTCGTCAAAGGTGATAAGAGAATCGTCCTTTTCCACTGTCTTTATCT
>JAZRFU010000003.1:0-2834 GCA_045643865.1 Eubacteriales bacterium | reverse complement strand
GATTCTTAAGGAACTTTTTTCAAAAAGTTCCTTAAGTCGCCCTCCGCAGAGGGCGAAACCTCCCCCTTGTGCTTCGGAATGGCGGCGCCCCGCCGCCATTCCGGAAGGAGTAAAATCTCCCCCGCAGGGAGATTTTCGCTCCTTCACCCCGCGCCGTCCGCAGACGGCGCAATATCCGAAAAGCGTAATATTATGAAAATACCCGCACGGCTTACGCCGTGCGGATTCTGTTATTTATTGAGGTTGATAACACGGAATTCGTCGGTGTACATGATATACAGATAGCCGTCAATAACAATAGATCTGGAATAATTAACGGCACCGCTTCTTTCAAAATACTCCTCGGCTGCGATCTCGAGATTTTCGCCGTCAAATTGAAGCAGAATATAGCCGGTTCGCCATTCCCAATTACCCACTCTTTCGGTAAAAGCGATTCCGATATATCCATTTTCGCTGTCAAGGAAGTAGGAGTGATATGACGTTGCAAACCTGACATTCACCCTCTCGTATGCGCAGACAGACTCCACTTTTTCTCCATTTTCGGCATATATCTCGACCTTGAGAGTCACGTCATCAAATCCGTAATCATCGCCGTATCCGATGCCGAGAAGCAGACCGTCGCCGAATACCTTGAGGGAGCTCGAATAGCCCTCGATCGTTCCGGTATCTATCGAGGTAATATTTTTGTAATCGGAAAGGTCGAAGAAGTAGACGGGGTCAAAGTAGATTGCGTTACCGTTCTCATCTATCTCAACCTTGGCGGTGCAAATATACGCCGTGTCACCGTCAAAACGAACCGATTTAACATCCTCACCCTCGGGCGCGAAATTTTTAACCGAAGCGATCATCTTCTTTTTAAAAACATCATAGCACCAGAGATTGCAGGCAATATTCTCGCGTTTTCTCTCATAGGTTATATTATTTCTGACCTCATTCTCCGACGTTGTGACGGCGCGGATCACGTCATCGTCAAGGTCAACGGCATAGCGGTCGTTCAGGTAACCGTCAAGTGTAAATCTGTCAACCAGCTCAAATCCGCCCTCGCCGTAAGAGATAACGGCAATCTCCGTTTTCTCGCGGTATACGGTAGTCGGGTAGGTATCAATGACCGTATTTTCGCTTTCGCTGTACTGATAGCCCGCTAAAATTTTGTCTTCAAAAACAGTAAGAACGTCTGTTGAAAATGAAAGGAGCGCAAGCTTATCTTCGACCGTCAGTGTCTGTAAATCGATCTGTAAAAAGATCAGATATTGTATATTATTCATTTTATCAGGAACTATGATCTCGTCCCGTTCAAAAGGAACCTCGGAGCCGACTCTGAAAGGCGGCGTAACGGTAATGGCTTCGGGGAGAAAATCATTGAGCAGTGAAAAATCCTTATACAGATCAACGTCCATTTTATGTGTATACGCAACAAGCAATTTCCCGTCATTGACCCTTGACGAAACATATTTGCCGTCGATCTTGATGCCGCCCCTTTGATACATATTCGAGGGATCCGAAACGTCGATCTCAACTATTACAGATCCCAAAGACGATCTGTAAGCAATCACGTACAACTTGTCGCCGTCTTCGGAAAGATACATCTCTACGGGTTTATAATCATTTACCCCAATCGTTGTCCCAAAGCTGTCAAGAGCTCCGCAAAGCACGCTCTTATCCCCATCGATCGTGTAAGAATACAAACATTTTGTATCGCTGGAAATATAAAACAAATGCGTCTCCGTGCGCTTGAAGAGATCGGGCTCGATGATCCCGCTGACCTGATTGTCAGTGACCTCGACGTAGGTTCCCGAATGGTCTTCCTTCCCTGCTGAAGCCACAAGAGAGTCGGACTCCATAAACTCATCGTTGGGTCGCTCATCTCTATGCAACTCGTAATAATATTTGTATATCTCGAGACCTATATACTTTTCGAAATTGTTTTTCGGAAGCGACTTCATTTTCCTTTCATTGTAGAATTCAAAGGTTTTCAGATAAATATCGTAGAATTCGTTATCTTTTATCAACCCCAACGACTCGGGCAGCTCAACCGAATACGGAACAAACAGCCACAGAGTCACAGAAAGAAGCAGCATTGAGATACACGCCGCTATAATGGCAAATTTTCTGCTCTTTTTACCCTTTATCGGTGCCGTCGGATCTGCTTCGGCGATGAGAGCGGGATCTATATTTCCTATCTCTTCAAAAATGATCTTGTTTTTCACAGTTCTATTCCCTCCTTTTGCAGATGTTCTTTGAGCTTTTTGCGAGTGCGAAAAAGGAGCATGGTGACGGCGCTTTCCTTCATCCCGTGCCGCGATGCGATCTCGGCGACGGGGCAGGTGTAGAAATATCTCTGCAAGAATATGATGCGCGTCCTCGTTTCGAGCGAGCGCAGAAATGTCTCGATCGCGTGCCTCAAGGCCAATCTGTCGGTAAGATCGCTCTCCTGCGATGAGTCGGCGATGCATTCGCCAAGCTCGTCAAGCGCAAGCTCGGGCTCGCCGCGCTTCTGTGCCTTTTTCGCCTTGTATCTGTTGCAAGAAAGATTACGGCAGAGCGCGGCAAGATAACCCTTCAGCGACGAAGGATTTTCGGGCGGTATCGAATTCCACGCGCGGAGATATGTATCGTTTTCGATTTTCTCGCAATCGCTCTCGTCGCCGAGAACGGAAAAGGCAATAAACCGCAAATATTTGCCGTATTTCTTTTCCGATTCCGCAATCGCAGCCTCGGAGCGGGCGAAAAACAGGTCGATTATTCTTTTGTCTCCCATATTGCGAACTCCTTTTTGAAGGTCCTTCATCCTACAAGACAACTTTGGGGTGGGGGATAACACTACTTTTTTAATA
>JAZRFU010000002.1:0-6317 GCA_045643865.1 Eubacteriales bacterium | reverse complement strand
CAAAGGCAAATTCGAGTCTGCGGCGCGCATATACCGCGGCGATATAGCCATCACCTGGATGCTGCTTGACCGTCCCGCAACACCTGAGGACAGAATAATCGCATCCAAGGTGGCGGACAACCTGCTCAGCATCAAGGGAGTAAAGGCATCGTTTGCACTTATCAAAATAGACAACGACGTAGTTATTTCAGGTCGCTCCAAGGGCGAGGTCAACGTACAGCTCATTCTTGAACGCCTCAAGGGCGGGGGTCACTTTGATCTTGCGGGTGCGCAGGTAAAGGGTGCAAGCTTGACACGCTCCTGCGAAATGCTCAAGGAAGCTATCGACGACTATTTTGAATACGATCACCACAATTAAAAACATACAAAACGCAAAAACACACCAAGGAGAACAAAAATGAAGGTATTACTTTTAGCTGACGTTAAGGGTCAGGGAAAAAAGGATCAGATAGTTGAGGTTTCGGACGGATACGCCCGCAATTTCCTCTTCCCCAAGAAGCTCGCCGTAGCCGCAGACGCAAAGGTCATGAGCGAGGCAAAGAGCCGCGAGGAATCAAAGCAGTTCCGTCTTAGCGAGGAGAAAAAGGCGGCAAACGCGCTCGCACAGCAGCTCTCCTCTCTCACCGTAAAAATAACGGCTTCGTCGGGTGGCGACGGTCGTCTTTACGGAGCTGTCACCAACAAGGACATTGCTGAAATGCTTGCAAAGCAGCACGGTGTCACGGTTGATAAGAAAAAGATAGTGCTCAAAGAAAACATAAAGGCGTACGGAACGTACGAGGTAGAAGTAAAAGTATATCCCGAGATCAGCGCAAAGCTTAAGGTTTCGGTTACGGAAGGAAAATAATTGATTATGGCAGACGATATCATCAGAAAATTGCCGTTTTCGGCAATAGCAGAGCAGTCATTGCTCGGTTCAATACTGATAGATCCCAATTCTATAAGTCACGTGGCAGATATTATCTCCTCCGAGGATTTTTATCTTGAGGAGCACAAGCAGATATATCTCGCTATGCACACCCTGTTCCTCACCAACAGTCAGATAGACGTAGTAACGCTTATCGACGAGCTGGTCAAAAAGGGTATTTATTCAAAATCGGGCGGCGAGGATTACATAAAGGTGATCGCGCAGACCGTTCCCAACGCCCTCAACGTCAAGGACTATGCAAAGATCGTAAAGGACAAGAGCATTCTTCGCCAGCTTATCAAAATGAGCGACGAGGTGTCCGATATGGCGTATTCCGAGCAGGACGAGGTAGCAGGAATACTTGAAAGCGCGCAGAATAAGCTCTACTCTATCACTCAGGGCAGAGAGTCGCGCAGCTTCCGTCACATAAGAGAGGTCATAACCGACGTTTACGCGCATCTTCGCGATATGGTGCACGATCCCGAAAGCGCACAGGGCACGGCAACGGGCTTCCGCTCACTTGACCGCGTGCTTGCGGGTATGGGTAACTCCGACCTTGTGCTCGTCGGAGCGCGTCCCGGTATGGGAAAGACGTCCTTCTGTCTTAATATCGCAACCAACGTAGCAAAGGCGACCAAGAAAAAGGTTTGCATTTTCTCGCTTGAAATGTCGGCAGAGCAGCTTGTAAACCGCGTTATATCCAGCGAGGCACTCGTGGATAGCTATGCGCTCCGCACAGGGGAGCTTAAGCCCGAGCAGTGGGATCATATCGCGCAGGCGGCGTCCAACCTTTCGGGCTGTGACATACTCATAGATGACACGTCGGGAATCACCGTTTCCGCAATGAAGGCAAAGCTTCGCCGAATAGACAATCTCGGTCTTGTCGTTATCGACTATCTGCAGCTTATGCAGTCCGACCGAAAGATAGATAACCGCGTAAACGAGGTTGCGGATATTTCCAGAGCCATGAAGATAATGGCAAAGGAGCTTAACGTGCCCGTAGTATGCTGCGCTCAGCTTTCGCGTGGACCCGAGGGCAGAACAGTCAAAAAGCCCATGCTTAGCGACCTTCGTGACTCGGGAGCTATCGAGCAGGACGCAGACGTAGTAATCTTCCTTTACAGAGATGAGTACTACAAGAACGCCGAGGGCGATTCTGTTTCCGCAGATACCGAGCAGAACATTGCCGAGATAATCGTAGCTAAAAACCGTCACGGCTCGACCGAAAGTGTCAAGGTGGGCTGGACGGGACGATATACAAAGTTCAGAGATCTCGTTTCGGAGGACAACCTCCCCAAATAACAATATTGACGGCACTTTGATAAAAACACCGTCAAAACGGAGATATTCAATGTCAGAAAAACACGGTTTTTTCGTGTCGCCGCACGCTCTGGCAGGGACTGGCAGGGACGCATCCGTCCTTGTCGCGCTTTCGGGCGGAGCTGATTCATCTGCTCTGCTTCATTTGCTCTGCCACGATTCCCAAGAGGTCGGATACCACCTGTACGCGGCACACGTAAATCACAAAATAAGAACGGAGAGCTTTGGCAACGAGGCAGACAGAGACGAGCAATTTTGCCGTGAGCTGTGCGACCGACTGGGAGTTCCTCTATTTGTCAAGACCGTTGACGTTCCGACTCTCGCCAAAAGCTCCAAGCAAGGGCTTGAGGAGACGGCAAGGCACGCGAGATATGCTTTTTTTGCCGAGATCATGCAAGAAAACGGCATCAAAATACTCGCCACCGCTCACAACGCCGACGATAATCTTGAAACGCAAATTTTTAATCTTTCACGCGGTTGCTCCATTGAGGGAATCTGCGGTATCCCGCCCGTTCGCGCATTTGACGCGATTGACGGCGGAGTTATCGTGCGCCCTATTCTGCGTGCGTCAAAGCGTGAGATCCTTGACCTTTGTCAAGCCGAGAAAATACCGTTCGTTACGGATAGCACCAACGCCATCGACGATTGCACTCGCAATCGGATACGTTTGCGCATTATTCACGAGCTTCGCGAGCTTTTCAATGCTCCCGAAAGAGCATCCGCGCGACTTTCCGTCAGCGCCCGGGAGGACTGCGATTTCATTGCAGAGGCAGCAAAGCAATTTATTCTTGATAACGGATACGAGCCAAGCATCAAGGAGCTAAGCGCCCTGCACCGCTCTCCCGCAAAGAGAGTGATTGCGCTGTGCTTTGCCCGACATTCATCGGCAACGCTTGAGAGTGTCCACGTTGACGCCGTTATGGAGCTTATAGCTCAAGGGCGCGATGGCGCGAGCGTCTCTCTGCCCGATAAAAAACGGGCGGTGATAAGACACGGACGGCTGACTTTTGAGGACGACGTGCGTGATACAAACAAGGTAAAGTATGAGTTTTGCAAGCCGCTTAAGGACGGATTTAACGCAATTGACGGCACGGATTTTGCCGTTATGATAAGCAACGATGAGCCATCGGACAATATCGAGCGCGACGGGGCAAAATGGCAGCTGTACGCAAATGCCAAAATAGTAAACGCCGAGATTTCCTCGCTCTATGCCAAGAACAGAGGCGAGGGACAGACCGTCTCCGACGGCGGCGTAAATAAAAAAGTAAAAAAGCTTATGTGCGACAAAAAGGTGGAATTGCGTGACCGCGACACCCTACCGATAATTTGGAGCAACGGGCAAATCATATACGTTCCGCTTTGCGCTATTGCTGATAGCGTTAAAGCAAGGGGCGGAAAAGACGGATACAATATCACAGTGTATAAGAAGATTTAACGGAGGAATTATGACACAGGACATCGAAAGAATACTGATAAGCGCAGAGCAGCTTGACCGTATCACCACATCGCTCGCCAAAGCCATCGAGGCGGACTACAAGGACTCGGACAAGCCACTCATTCTCATAACCATTCTCAAGGGCTCGCAGATATTTGCGGCGGACCTAATGAGAAAGATCAACCTGCCCCTTGAGCTGGAATTTATGAAGGTTTCCTCTTACGGCGCAGGAACTAAAAATTCGGGTGAGATAAAGATACATCTTGATCTTTTGCGCGATCATCTCGAGCAATACGATCTTCTTGTCATTGAAGATATAGTGGACAGCGGAAGAACGCTTGCGCGCCTTACCCAGCTGCTCAAAAACAGAAATGCAAGCAGTGTCAAGACCTGCACTCTGCTTGACAAGCCCTCAAGACGCGAGGTGGATTTTGTTCCCGATTACTGCGGTCAGGTAATTGAGGACGAGTTCGTCATCGGATACGGTCTTGATTATGATGAAAAATACAGAAATCTGCCCTACGTTGCAATCTTGAAGCGAGAGGTATATTCCTGAAAAATCACATAGCGCTCCATTTGCGCTCACAATGCCTTAACATACGGCTGATATAATTGATTTGCTGATTTTTTGATCGCGAATTGCACACAGATAAATTTATACGATTTTTTTGGCATATAATAAATACGTGTGTTTAATATATGCTATCGGAGGAAACAAATGAAGAAAAATTTCAAACACATATTATTTTATGTGGTTTTGATCGCTGCCGTGGTCCTTATATGCGCCATGCTTTTCACAGAGGATACGGCAAGAATGCGATATTCGGACGTAGTGGCGGCGTTTACCAACGGAGACGTTACTGAATTTGAGATAGACAAGGATAACGTTCTGTCCATGAAGCTCAAGCCGGGCTCCGACTCCGCTCGGGCATGGGGAGAACAGGTTGAATATACGCTTGCGAGCATAAGCATATTCCACGCTGATCTCGGTGACGTTATCGTCGAGCAGATCTCGGCAGGCGCTCTCAAGGGAGAGTACGTTCCGCCCACGACCTATCCCGCGTGGGTATCCTTCCTGCCTACCATTCTCATCGTAGTAGCGCTCATCGTTATGTACGTCATCATGACGCGCCAGATATCACAGAGTGGTGGCGGCGGAATGGGCAAGATGGCCAATTTCAGCAAATCGCGCGCCAAAATGGCTGCGCCGTCCGATAAGGACAGAATTACCTTCCGCGACGTAGCGGGTGCAGATGAGGAAAAGGAAGAGCTGCAAGAGGTAGTTGAGTTCCTCAAAGATCCCACAAAGTTTGCAAAGCTCGGCGCAAAAATACCGCACGGTGTGCTCCTTATGGGCCCTCCCGGAACGGGTAAGACCTTGCTTGCAAAGGCAGTCGCAGGAGAGGCGGGCGTTCCCTTCTTCTCTATTTCCGGATCTGACTTTGTAGAAATGTACGTTGGTGTCGGTGCATCGCGCGTGCGCGATCTCTTTGATACTGCGAGAAAAGCCCCCGCTTCCATTATATTTATAGACGAGATAGACGCCGTAGGACGTCACAGAGGCGCAGGTCTTGGCGGTGGTCACGACGAGCGCGAGCAGACGCTCAACCAGCTTCTCGTTGAAATGGACGGCTTCGGCTCTCACGACGGCATAATCGTTATCGCCGCAACCAACCGTCCCGACATTCTCGACCCCGCGCTTCTGCGTCCCGGTCGTTTTGACAGACAGATAACCGTAAACTATCCTGACATCAACGGACGCGTGGAGATACTCAAGGTACACTCGCGCAACAAGCCCCTTGAAGCAGGCGTGGATCTGCGCGAGGTCGCAAAGATGACCGTTGGCTTTACGGGTGCAGACCTTGCCAACCTGCTCAACGAGGCGGCATTGCTTGCCACCAGACGCAACAAGAGCTTGGTCGGTATGGACGATATATCCGATGCCTTTATCAGAATCATCGCAGGTCCCAAGAAAAAGGCGAGAGTGATGAAGGACTCCGAAAAGAAAAACACCGCTTACCACGAGGCAGGTCACGCTATGGTGGCTTATCACCTCGGTCTTGACCCCGTTCAGCAGATATCTATTATTCCCAGCGGACGCGCACTCGGTTATACTCTCAATCCTCCCGTTGAGGACAAGTACAGTGAGCACAAGCAGGAGCTTAAGGATCAGATCGCTATGCTTCTTGCCGGCCGTGCGGCAGAGGAGATCATTTTCCACGACGTAACGGGCGGTGCATCCAACGACATTGAACGCGCGACCAAGATAGCAAAGAAGATGATCACGCGACTCGGTATGTCCGACGTTTTAGGCCCCCGTTGCTTCGGCACAAATCAGGGCGAGGTGTTCCTCGGTGGTGATTTCTCGTCCTCGCAGGATTACTCGGAGGAGATCGCGGCAAAGATCGACAGCGAGATCCACGAGATCATTTCGGGCGCATACAATACGGCAAAGACAATACTCACCGACAATATCGCAAAGCTACACTTTATCGCAGAATTCTTGCTCAAGAATGAGCTTATGGACGGCGATCAGTTCAAGGCGATCATGGAAAGCGAATTCCCCGTAATGGAGGAGATCGAGGCGATCGCCGAGGCAAAGCGTCAGAAGAGCATCAAGGATAATGAGGAAAGAATGCGTCTGCAAGAAGAAAA
>JAZRFU010000001.1:0-2243 GCA_045643865.1 Eubacteriales bacterium | reverse complement strand
TGCTCACTACGGGCGGCACGGTTATTGAGGCGACCTCGGGAAATACGAGAATAGGCCTTGCCGCGATCTGTGCATCTCGCCGATACAAGGTCATTATAGTTATGCCCGACAATATGTCGCGTGAGCGACAGCTGCTTATGTCGGCATATGGAGCAGAGATAGTGCTGACGGACGGAAAGCTCGGAATGAACGGAGCTATCAAGCGCGCAGAGGAGCTTGCACAGAGTATAGACGGCGCATATCTTTCGCGTCAATTTGAAAACCCTGCCAACCCACAAGCCCATAAGGACACGACAGGCCCTGAAATATGGGAGGACACCGAAGGTGACGTGGATATATTCGTCTGCTGTGTCGGCACGGGTGGCACGATAAGTGGTACGGGTGAATATCTCAAGAGCAGAAAGCCCGATTTGCGCGTCGTGGCGGTCGAGCCGTCAGCATCGCCATATTTGAGTCAAGGCATTTCGGGAGCGCACAAAATACAGGGAATCGGCGCGGGCTTTATCCCCCAGACGCTTAACGTTGACGTATACGACGAGATAGTCACCGTTACGGACGCTGATGCGTATTCCTATGCGGCAGATATAGCGAGATGCGAGGGAATACTCGTGGGAATTTCGTCGGGCGCGGCATTGTGCGCGGCGGCAAAGATCGCAAATAAGCCCGAAAACGCGGGCAAGAATATAGTCGTGCTTCTGCCCGATACCGGCGAGAGATATTTATCGTCGGGAGTGTTCGGCTGATCAACATCAAGGATAACAACTGAAAGGAATTTTCATAAATGAGAAACGCACAGCTTGCGGATCTTCTGCGACCGCAGAGCATAGACGGAATAGTAGGACAAAAGCATCTTTTCGGAGAGCGCGGAGTCATTCGCCGTATGCTTGAAGGCGGCAGAATTACCAATATGATATTTTTCGGCCCCCCCGGAACAGGCAAGACCACGGCGGCAGGCATTATTGCAAAGCAATCGGGTATGGATTTCCACCGCATTAACGCCACCAGCGCCTCGCTCGCAGATGTTAAAGAGATACTTGCATCGTCGTCGGGACTTTTCGGCTCTAACGGAACGCTGCTCTATATCGACGAGATACAGTATTTTAACAGAAAACAGCAGCAATCCTTACTCGAATACATAGAGGACGGCAGAGTTACGCTTATCGCGTCAACCACGGAAAATCCTCATTTTTATGTTTACAACGCGATAATCTCGCGATCATCGCTCTTTGAATTCAAGCCCGTTGAGGCGGACGAGTGCGCCCGTATGCTCAAAAGAGCGCTTGAGTATCTGAATGAGGAAAACGGAACTGACAAGACAATACCCGACAAGACCGCGGAATATATCGCGAGAGCGGCGGGCGGTGATGTAAGACGCGCTATCGGTCTGCTTGAAAACGCATATTTCTCGGCAGAGGGCGAGATAACGCCGGAGGACGCGGATAAATTCAACTACGGTGTTGCAAATTATAACGACGACGTGCATTACGATATGCTTGGTTGTCTGCAAAAGTCGATTCGAGGATCCGATCCGGACGGGGCGGCGTTCTACGTGGCTAAAATGACGGAGCAGGGCGATATAATCTCGCTTTGCCGTCGCTTGCAGGTCATAGCCGCCGAGGACGTGGGACTTGCCTATCCGCAGGCAATACCGATAGTCAAGGCGTGCTGCGATTCCGCGCGTGAGCTTGGACTCCCCGAGGCGAGAATACCGCTTGCTAACGCGGCGATATTGCTTGCAACTGCACCAAAGTCCAATTCGGCATACTGTGCGGTCAATGAGGCGATAGCCGACGTGCAGAACGGACGCGGAAATAACGTTCCTCTGCATCTGCAAAGCCCGCTGTTCAAAGGATATAAGTACCCCCACGATTATCCCGACCACTACGTCGAGCAGCAGTATCTGCCCACCGATCTTAAGGGTAAACAGTACTATAAGTTCGGCGATAATAAAAACGAAAAAGCGGCAGAGGAATATTGGAAGCGTATTAAAAACAAATAAACAAAAAAATCTGTTGAGCCAAAGCTCAACAGATTTTTGTTTTGTTATTTTTCATATTCGTAGGTGCAATAATTCGCTATCTTTCGGACACTCTCCGCAGCATCGGGATTACTTTCACAGAACGTGTCAAGATATTCCTCGCCCTCAAGAGAGCCGTCAATGATAAACGGACTGTTCTCAAAGCTTTCCGTCAGATATGCCGCATAGGCGTACATATTTCCGTATTTTTCAAGGAAGGCAGAGG